>JAJRZC010000359.1 GCA_024275435.1 Alphaproteobacteria bacterium | reverse complement strand
GCGAAAAACATCGTCGGGATCATCAGCAGGTAAGCGATGGAAGATACCAGCATGCCCGACGACTCAACGCTTCCAAACAGCAAAAAGAAAGGATAAGACAACAGGCCGTACCCCGGTTCGACGACTCGGGCATAGGGGTTGGTGTAGCCTTTGCCCGCCAACAGGTTGTGAACCCCGGCGTGAAACCACAACCCATCGCCGCCCATATTGGGATTGCGCACAAACAGGTAGCCGTTCATCAGGGCCGCCAGGGCGAGCAACACAACCAGGAATTTCCCCGGCTTAACCGACCAGTCTTCCAGCTCCGGTTTTTGGAACAACGGAGCGAAGGCGATCAGCAGGCCCAGGATCCCCAGCGTTGATCCCTTGACGCCGATCCCGGGCGCGCTGACGAGACCCGCGCCGCTAACAACCAGAGCAGCCACGGTCAACAGGGCGCCGAATGGAAGCATGCCCTTACGCATCAAATCTTTTTGTCGCCTGGATAGCCGCTTCATCATCTCTCTTCGCTTACAGGCGCTTTTTCAGCACCAGTTCCCAGTTCATTGAATCAAAATTGTTTTGAATGGCGCGGTTCTCCAACACCGCGACGTTTTTAAACAACTTGATCACCGCATCAGGTTTATACACAAAGGTCTCGGCATACTCGTCCAACGCTATGCCCACCTGGAGATGAAGGATGGCCACACCATCGGGGCGAAGGACGCGCTCAATTTCAGCGCAAAACTTGTCTGGATATAAAGCATGATCGAAAATATTCGAAAAGACAAGATCAAACTTCCCATCGTCGAAAGCCAGATTGTGAATATCGCCCTCGACAGTATAAGGTTCGAAAGGTACCAGATCAACACCAATCGCCGCGACACCCAATGATATCAAAGCCGCCACTTCCTGACCCGTGCGCGAGCCTAAGCACAGCGCATTTTCTTTGTCTCCAACATATTCCCAATTCCGCAAAAATATCTGCTTAAACCCCTCAACCTTGGTTTCCCACTCTTCTCCGAGCCATTTTTGGATCCGCTGCGGGTCAAGTGTTTTCTCTTTTTGATGCCTGATGTAATCTTCATATTTCTGGTAAGCACTTCGCGTCACAACACCTTTGCCAAATCCGCGACAAAGCGCGGGGAGTCTCTTCACCATCGCTCGAAGGCGCTCTAAACAAATTTTGATCACACTGGACACTTTCATCCCCATCACGCTCCACCAATCTGCCAGCTCACTCTAGGCAGAAACACCCCCGGCGGGATGCGGCCCGTTGGATACTCCTCTGTGGCAGGTGCAATCTCGATGCTGATCGGCTGCTCGATGTAGTCAACCGTCTCCCGGTTGCTGCCAAAGCCCACGTTCAGAAAATATCTTCCAGTTGTCCGTCTGCGATCGGCCATGAACCACTACCTTTTGACTCCCATCTGGCTTGTAAACCATCGCCTGATTTTCTCCGGAAAATTACCCCTCCGCTTGGTAGCATCAGCCATCATACCAAACGAGTTTTTTGCCATCAAGGGCCTATCTTCTATCCGACGAATAAAATCCACAAGACCACGATTCAGCCGATCAATGTTAATATTGGATAAAAAGTCGTCGCGTAGTTGTTGCCCCATCTTTGATCGAAGTTCTGCCGATTCGGAAAGCTTTTTCAAAGCCCGGTACCACCCCCCACTACTGTATGCAAGAAACCCACTAACGCCATGACGAACCGCACTCGCCGCTGATGGTGCCATACCTGCCACAACGGGGATGCCCAATTGACTAAATACATAGATGCGCCCCGGATTTGTAGTGATCTTAAAGCGGAGCAAAAAATCCTCGTCACGTGATTGAAGGAAACGAGAGTAAGGAATCGCCCTTTTCTTGGCAGCAGTATCATTTTTCAAGGGGATCAGATTCGGCACGATACCCACATCTACCTGAGAAAGCACATCCGTGTAAACATCTTCTCGCCACTGAAAATAACGCACCTTACATTTCTTGGAATGACATAATTCAAATGGCACGTCGCCCAAAGCCCGAATATTATAAACTGCCCATAATTCCAATTCACAAACTTCTGCTAATGCATCAAGCGCATGCGAGATGATAGGCCGAATGGACATAAGGTGAACCTTATTGCCATGATAACCAATAATAAAAGGTTTGCGCTGCATATGAATTTTTGGAGCAGAATCGATCCGAGGATAAATTGGATAAATATATATGTTCTCAAAATAATTCGCCAGCCAATCCCCCATCTCAATGCCATTAGCCACCACAAAATCAGCACCTAAGGCAGCATGGAGGGTAGAAGGACGCGGATCAACCACGCCAATTTTAGACGTTGGGTTTACGGCTCGCGCCTCTGCTATCTGAGGATCATATCCCATAAACAGGATAACATCATAATCAGCGTATTTGCGATTGAAAAAGTCAACCTTTACCCCTTCCAACTCATTTAATTTTCTGTAATTTGCCACGTTTATTTCTGTAGAAGGATTGGATCGCGCTGCGGTTGTAAAAAGAATACGCATCATAAGGAATATCATCCCGCACGTCTGGCGAATTCAAGAATATACCGTTCTTTGTCCCCTACTCCATAGTTCTTCACAAAAACAAATCCGATAAATATACTTTCAAGCCATTCGACCAGACTATCAACATCGTTGAAAGCCCAACCGCTCGTCTTACGCCAGCCAGCACTATCGGGTTTTGAGCCCGACTCGCTCAAACGACATTCTACAATGATCCTGTCACAAATCGAAGCAATCATCCGCGCATTCTTCTCAACGTCGCTGGTATGATGCAAAACCGAAAACAGCATCACAGTATCATAATGCTCCTGTATCGGTTCTTCATCTATATCCACACACCGAAAACTAATTTCACGCCCGGTAATACGTGCTATGATACCTGCAGCCAGGACGAGCGAGGCATCCATCTCAACACCCGTGACATCACAGCCCCGATCATAAAGATAATGGCAAAGAAGACCAGCATTGCAACCGAGGTCAAGTACATGCTCTCCTTGTTCGAAAGCTATCGTATCCAGGATATCTTTTCTGCCTTCAAGGTCCCGAATGCCGTCTGCAAAAACATCGCGCTCCGCTAAGGTATGATACACCCCATCCGGGGTGTTAGTGGTGATTTGACGACGATACAGAGTCGTCGTCGCCAGATTAAATGCCCCGTTCCTAAACAATGGGACAATATCCGCTTCAAAATCAAGCCCAGGGAAATGTCGTCGCCAACTACCGAAGCCATACTTTCGTTTCTCCGCTTCATCACACCACCTGAGGAAGTCAAGCGCCGATAATTGCATCACGGAAGGATCAATGTTTTCCGCCTGATCGTAGTCCACAAGTACAACAATCCCCCTCCTCTCATCAAACATTATATTCGATGGCTTTAAATCTCCATGATAAATGCCAAGACTTCGTTGCTCCAGCAACGCGAGTATCAAATCAGAGACGGCCATCGACCTGCTTGATTCCACAAACTCTTGAACCATATAATTCAACTGTTGCGCCTTTGCCTTGATCAGATACTCATCGTCTACACACTCTCTCAACACAGCCAAGCTAATAGTGCCCAGATTCAGAGGGGTTGGACAACTTGCTGCCCCCCCGTCACTTAGCTTGCACAACAAATCATACTCTCCAATAATGTCTAAGGTCTTCCGAGGATTCTTAGCCAATTCAATTTTAACAATTTCTTTAGTTTTCTTATTTACCCCAATAAGCGTCTCTTGTCGACGTGTAATATATATCTCTGGGTAAACCCGTCCCGAGGCAAGTTCTAGTGGCTTTTTAGCAATACTCCTCAAAAAAGACAAAGCAGGCAAGGCGATCTTGTGCTCCTGAGCTTCTTCAACACATACATTCACTCGCCCTTCTTTAGGAGACAGGCTCCTGCCTTTAGATTGAGCACTGACGAAAGAAGCGATTTTCTTCAAAAAAGATGTCATCATTTTCTATCTGGTGAGTACTACGAATGCGAAGTTTTTTCAGTAAACCAGTTTTGCTCACATTTGTTCCACGCATTCTTCCCAACGAGTCGTCCACACCAAGTTCGTTAAGCGTTCATCCACTCCAAAACAGGGGCGATAACTCCTCTTCTCTTTATCCAGTTTGTCGAATCGGTCACTACACTACTTATTTCAAAAGAAAGCTGAATCTTTCTTTCATCTGGATGAACAATCCGGAATTTTGTGGCCAGCCCAGTCCTCAAATGCACGACCAGGCTGACTGTATAAAGGCCCTCGTTCAGCAAATAGCCTGGAATTCTAGTTTTTATAACGTTTAATCCCTTACGTATCTTTGGCCAATCAACAGGAGCACCATCGTTATGTTGAGAATAGTAAACTGGGTAGTGCGACTTTTCAGAAAACAAATAATACCCTATAGCTAAATCTTTGTTAACCCAACGCACATCTCCTTCTATCCTCAGAAATATTTCCTCACTGTTTCTAACTGGAGTTGTGAGAACTTCCCCTGCATCGTTACATATCTCAACTCGAAGGGGTTTAAACCATTCATTATCAAATTCATCACCAGAATTTTCCCAAACACTACCAACAGTACCTCCTCCATCGTCCAAAAGATACTCATCGATGATTTCCCTTACATTCATACCATCCAGAGCTATCGATCCTTGTTGAAACAGCATAACTCGGGAACACAATCTTTCTATCGCCTCCATTCGGTGGCTCACGAAGATCACCGTTCGTCCTTCAGCAGCCACGTCACCCATCTTGCCCAAACACTTTTTCTGAAAATCCGCGTCTCCTACGGCAAGCACTTCGTCTATCACCAAAATATCCGGCTCCAAATGCGCCGCCACTGCAAACGCCAGGCGCACGTACATCCCACTGGAATAGCGTTTCACCGGTGTATCAATAAATTTTTCTACACCAGAAAAGTCCACGATCTCATCAAATTTGCGGTCCACCTCTGCTCGCGACATCCCCATGATGGCGCCATTAAGGTAAACATTCTCACGTCCCGTTAGCTCAGGGTGAAACCCAGTGCCCACCTCCAGCAAGCTAGCAATCTTTCCCTTGATCTTGACTACACCGGTAGTCGGCGCAGTAATTTGCGAAAGGATTTTCAACAACGTGCTCTTGCCAGCCCCGTTTGGCCCAATGATTCCCAAAGCCTCCCCCCGCCGCACCCGAAAGCTGACATCCCTCAGTGCCCAAACAAAATCGCCATCGCGATTATTGTGATCTGCTTCGTAAACCTTGAGAAAGGGATCAGGCATTCCACGTCGTCGAGCCCACCATCGTTTCAGATCGCCGTAAAATGTGCCTGTGCCGATTACCCCCAAGCGGTAACGTTTGGAAAGATTCTCAACCGAAATAACAATATCCGACATCTCAAACCGTGTCCATGAACGTGGATTCAACGTGGTGAAAGGTTAAGAGCCCAACCATCAGCACAACCAACATAAACCCAACACTGTACAGCAAATACACTGGATTGAGTGCGCTCACCCCTAAAAACGCCAGGCGAAAGAGTTCAATCACTGGCGTCATCGGGTTGGCGAGGATCATCCAACGCCACACACCTTGTGCGGTCGAAAGCGGATAAATCACCGGCGAAGCGTACATCAGCAGTTGAGCACCAAAACTTACCAGGTGACGCAAGTCACGGTACTTCGTCGTCAGCGAGGAGATAATAATCCCAAACCCTAAACCCAGGCCAGCCATGATCAAAACCAAAAAGGGAACAAGAAGCACCCAAACTGTGGTTCGGACAGACGCACCAGCCAATACAAAATACAACAAAAAGGCAAGAAACACTGCCAGGCGAATGACAAATGAAACCAAATTGGAGATAATCACAGAAACAGGCACAGCCAAACGAGGAAAATAAACTTTACCGAAAAGTGCTGCATTGTCCACAAAGGTGTTCGATGTACTCATTAGACAGGCGTTGAAATAACTCCAAACGGTGTTCCCTGCCATATAAAACACAAACGGCGGCAAGCCATCTGTAGGCAAGCGTGCAATATTGCCAAAAATGACGGTGAACACGCCCGTAGTCAAAACAGGTTGAATGACATACCAAAGCGGGCCTAAAATTGTTTGTTTATAAACCGCAACAAAGTCGCGCCACATAAACAAGCGAATTAAATCGCGATAACGCCACAATTCCCCCAGGCGCAAATCCCACCAGCTACGCTTCGGTCGGATGATCATGTCCCATTGCTCTTGAGAAATAATAGAGCTAGATTTCTGCATGTGCTATTCGTACTCCCAAACAATGACACAAAACACGAACAACATCATCTGTTCGCCTTGTCAGCCTTTCTTCCTGTAATAGGCAACAATTTCCTGCAGGATAGCTGGCAAATCCAGCGTCGGGTGATATCCTAGCATCATGTTGATCTTAGTGATATCCGGCACGCGACGGCGCATGTCTTCAAAGCCGGCGGCATAAGCCTTGTCGTAAGGGATCAGTTGTATCTTAGAGCGACTGCCTGTCAACTTTTTAACCAGCTCCGCCAGTTCATAAATCGAAATATCTTTACCGTGC
>JAJRZC010000358.1 GCA_024275435.1 Alphaproteobacteria bacterium | reverse complement strand
TCAAGGGACACAAAGCTATCAAAAAGGGAAATCATGGCTACCGTCTGAAATCATGGTTCAGAACCGGCTTCGACCAATTGCGAAAGTGGATATTACATCATCCTAAAACAGCCGCCGACATCTGGTGCCGCATGTGGCCAAATCGACGCTCTGGGATGTTGTTGAAGACACCGGCAGGAAGAAAATCAATTACATCTACGACTTCGGCGACAGCTGGCAACACACAATCAAGATCGGCAAAATCACCGACCCCGTCCCCGGCGAGCTTTATCCCAGACTGATCGAAGTTACCGGCAAATGCCCGCCCGAAGATGTTGGCGGCTTTCCCGGTTATTGCGAATTCCTCGACGCAATGGCAGACCCTAAACATCCCGACCACGAACATCTCAAACAATGGTATGGAGAAAACTTCGACCCCAACTTACCCGAAACTGATGAACTCAAACTCGAAGTTCTCAAGCTCGCAAAACGTTGGAAGTCAAGAAATCCAAGAAAATAGAGCTCTCACACCGGACGCTTACTGTTGAAATGAGCAAATGATCTTCGGATGAATGTGAAATGAGGTAATTATAGCTTTGGACAGGAATGGAAATAATGAAGAGAAATCAGAGGGATACGGGTACATTTAAGAGGGCAAGATAAAAGAGACGGTGCCGGGGGATGCTCAAGTCTTTGATAATGCTTGATATTAATAGTGTCGATGTATTTTTTGAGGTGACATTGTCTCTGTAACTAACTGAAACTATTCAAAATTATTAGCGTCCAAATGGTTTGCTGAAATTCACCAGGCAAAGCTCTTTGCTTTACCCATATCCACCTTCACCAGCCGCGGGAAAGTGCGAAGGTGGCTCCGGGCAAAGCAAAAAGTTTGATCAGGTAGTTATGTGTACATGGTTGGAGTGGCGGAAGTTTGGCGAGATGGAAAATTCTATATCTCAGCCAAGTTTCGGATCACCTCATTCTCATCGGGTTGAGGTTCTTGCTGCAGTTTGTGCAAGTCTTCTGGTTTCAGGTTTGTGTAGCGGCGGAGCATTTTCCAGTCTTTGTGGCCAGTAACCAGGGCAACGCGCTCTATGGGCAGGCCAGCTTCGAAAAGGCGGCTGGTGGCTTCGTGGCGCAAGTCGTGGAAGCGGAGATCGTCTGCGTTGATAGCGTTGCGGCCACGGCGGAAGGCGGCGCCGACGGATTTGGAGTTGTAGGGGAAGCATCTGCCTTTGCCACCAGTCAGAATTTTTTGTTCGAGTAGTAGTTGCCAAGCATCAAAGCCCGTGAGATTGAGCAACGGCACTTTTTGATGGTTGCCGATTTTGTGGCGTGGGTCTTTTCTGTCGCGGATGGTTGCGATGCGCTTGGCGAAATCAACATCGGTCCACTCGATTTTGCAAATCTCTTCCTGACGCATGGCTGTTGCGATGGCGAATTTGATGATCCTTGCCATGGGGATGATCGTGGGGCGGCTTTCAAAGTAGGCGAGCAGATTGGTGATTTCTTGCGATGTGGGGCGTTTGTCGCGTTCTCTGGAACGTCCAACGAGGCCGAGGCGGGTGAGGGCAGTTCTGGCCAGTCTGACAGCTTCTGTGTCAACGGCGATGCCATGGATGGCGGCGGCATGGGTGAGGATTGTTCGCAGATACGATAGATCGACGGACAAGGTAACCGGGCCAGCGCCTTGCCGGGCCCGTTTCTTGCCAAATTTGATAAGCATGGCGCGATCAAGGCGAATGATGCGGACAGAACCCAGTTCTGCTTTCAGAGCGTTCAGTACAGCACGCTTTGAGCGGCGTAGCGGTTTTCGCACCTCTTGCAAGTCTGTTATGTGTAAATCGATGAGATCACCGATGGTTTTGACTTCGCCGCTGTTAATACGAGAAGGTTCACCACCGAGATCGATCAAACGCTCAGTTTCAACAATCCATTCATCCGCTAATGATTTGACACGGAAGGTGCTTGAGGCATATTTACCCTTGCGCCGAACCTGGGCTCGCCATGTTCCTTCTTTTGTTTTGATGATCGTACCCATGTTCGGTTCCGTGCAGTTCAGTTTTTCCGTGCAAAATCCGTGCACACAGAGATCAAAAGGGGTCCAAATCCGTGCAATTGCGTCCATATCTGCGCGGTTTTGTTCCCTGTTTAACCCCTTGTAATGTATCATAAACAATTGAAAAATAAAGAAAAAATATTCGCCGTTGCCCCGATGATGGACTGGAGCGATCGCCATTGCCGTTATTTTCATCGGCTGATGAGCCGTGATGCGCTTTTATATACCGAGATGGTGGTTTGTGATGCTGTTCTGCACGGCAATCTTGAGCGCCATCTGTCATTTTCTGAAATAGAACATCCTCTCGCGTTGCAATTGGGTGGCAGTGAGCCTGAAAAACTTGCCCGCGCCGCAATCATTGGTGCTGCGTGGGGATATGATGAGATCAATCTCAACGTTGGCTGCCCGTCCGACCGGGTACAGTCTGGGACTTTTGGTGCCTGTTTGATGCAGCAACCCGAACTGGTGGGGCGGTGCGTTGCGGCAATCAGTGATGCTGTTGATATTCCTGTAACCATCAAGTGCCGCATCGGGGTTGATGATCAGGACCCGGAGACAGCGCTTGATGCGCTTGCTGAAAGCGTGTTTGCCAGCGGTTGCGCCGGGCTATGGGTCC
>JAJRZC010000357.1 GCA_024275435.1 Alphaproteobacteria bacterium | reverse complement strand
CCAGTTGGGCACTTCCATGCCCAGATGGAGCCCCATGCCCGCCAGAACTTCCTTGATCTCGTTTAGAGACTTACGTCCGAAGTTCGGCGTACGCAACATCTCGCCTTCGCTCTTTTGAATGAGGTCGCCGATATAGACGATATTGTCGTTCTTCAGGCAGTTTGCCGAGCGAACCGACAATTCCAACTCGTCCACTTTCTTAAGAAGAGCGGCGTTGAACGATAGTTCTGGATGACGCTGTTCTTCGACAGGCTTGGTTGGCTCTTCGAAATTGATGAAGATAGAGAGCTGATCTTGCAGAATGCGGGCTGAAAGTGCCACGGCGTCTTCTGCGGTGATGGAGCCATCGGTTTCGACGGTCATCATCAGTTTGTCAAAGTCCAGAATCTGGCCTTCGCGGGTGTGCTCAACCTTGTAAGACACTTTTTTGACAGGTGAATAGAGGCTGTCGATCGCTATCAAACCAATTTGCGCATCTTCCGGGCGGTTTCGCTCAGCCAGGACATAGCCTTTTCCCAAATCCGCTGTAAGCTCCATACGGATAGATGCGCCTTCGTCGAGGTGGCAGATTACATGGTCAGGATTCAAGATCTCGACATCAGAGCCCGCCTCGATGTCGCCAGCGCGAGCTGGGCCTGGTCCTTCCTTGGCCAGCACCATACGCTTGGGGCCTTCGGAGTGAAGACGCAGAGCGATTTCCTTGATATTCAGGACGACATCAGTCACGTCCTCGCGAACCCCAGGGATGCTGGAAAATTCATGCAAGACGCCGTCAATCTGAACAGTTGTAATGGCCGCTCCTTGAAGAGAGGACATGAGAACGCGACGCAGTGCATTCCCAAGTGTCATGCCAAAACCGCGTTCAAGCGGTTCAGCTACAATACTTGCGATGCGGGTTTGATCACGACCAGGTGTTATTTCAAGCTTGGTTGGCTTGATAAGATCCTGCCAGTTCTTTTGCAGCACATTTTCGACCATGGGGGCTCGTCCGATTTTGTTCAATTGATGCTACTGGCCAGACAAAATGAAACCGACGGTCACTTGTCCAGCCGTTGCGATATATCTGACGGTACGACTTGTATTTATACGCACTGTCAGCATTAACTCTATTTCCAAACCCGTGCCTTTATTGAACAATAGCGCTTGGGTCGCGGCGTAGAGCCAAAAAAGAGTTTTACAACTCCGTCGTTGTTAGACGCGTCTACGTTTGCGAGGACGACAACCATTGTGTGGGATCGGCGTCACATCGCGGATAGAGGTAATCTGGAAACCAGCTGCCTGTAAGGCCCGCAAGGCCGACTCGCGACCGGAACCTGGACCACAAACCTCTACTTCAAGGATTTTCATGCCATGTTCCGCCGCTTTTTTGGCAGCATCTTCACCTGCCATCTGGGCGGCGAAGGGTGTTGATTTTCTCGAACCCTTAAAACCCATTGTTCCGGCAGAAGACCAGGAAATGGTGTTTCCCTGAGCATCCGTGATGGTGATCATGGTGTTGTTAAAGGTTGCATTGACGTGAGCTACGCCCGCCGAGATATTCTTTTTCTCCCGGCGACGAACACGTCCGCGTTGCTGGTCTTTCGCCATTAAAGTACTCGCTCTTTCATGCCAATGGATGTTGGCTTTGTTTTCAATAAGAAAACTCTAGTTTGTCTCTCCGGATGGGGCTGCGTGGTTACAAGACAAGGCAAAAGCTAACGCCAAGCATACCGCGTATCTCCCATCGATTATTTCTTTTTGCCCGCGATGGCCTTTGCCGGCCCTTTGCGTGTGCGTGCATTGGTATGAGTGCGTTGTCCTCGTACGGGTAGGCCACGGCGGTGACGCAAACCACGATAGCAGCCAAGGTCCATCAAACGTTTGATGTTCATGGCCGTCTCACGACGAAGATCACCTTCAACTTGATAATCACGGTCAATGGTCTCACGGATTTGCAGAACCTCAGCGTCGGTGAGCTGGTTCACGCGACGGTCCTGCGGGATACCGACCTTTTCACAAATTTCCTTAGCGAATTTCGCTCCAATTCCATGAATGTATTGAAGTGAAATCAAAACACGCTTCTGCGTGGGTAAATTCACGCCTGCGATACGAGCCACATGCCTCTCCTAGTGCCTAATCGTGTGCCTTTGGCATTCTGAACTTAAAAAATGCGCGCTCGTGCGCTCACCTTCCAAATCACGTCTCAAAAATGCGTCTAAGACCGCTCCGGTGGATAACTTCCGCCAGACCAAGCCTAAGCATCTTTCGCGTTAAAGAATCTGGACCTTTTAACTGAGCTGCGCTGGTTCGTCAATATTTTCACTTGACAAACTTCACGCCGTCTAAATTTTGGCCAGAACTCCCTCGATCTCACGCGTTACTTGATCGATAGTTGCCATGCCATCAACGTTCCTAAGTTTACCTTTTGCAAAGTAAAACCCAATGAGTGGGGCTGTTTCTCGGTAGTACGCCATCAGGCGGGAGCGAACAGTCTCTGGATTGTCGTCGGCACGACGGGTAAATTCGGTCCCAGCGCATGTGTCACATACGCCAGCTTTCGCAGGTTTTAGGTAGACGTCATGATATCCAGCGCCACATTTGGCGCACGCATAGCGGCCTGAGATCCGCTCAATCATGGCATCATCATCTACCTTGATATTGATAACTGCATTGATTTCTCGTTTTTTTTCGGCAAGCAAAGTTTCCAGCGCTGCGGCCTGGGCCAAAGTGCGCGGAAAACCGTCGAGAATATAACCATTTGCGCAATCGGGTTGATCAATACGATCTGCAATAATTCCAATTACGATTTCGTCGGAGACGAGACCACCAGCATCCATCGCTGCTTTGGCTTTTCGTCCGATTTCGCTACCTTCTTTTACGGCAGCACGAAGCATTTCACCGGTGGACAGCTGAATGATATTGTACTTGTCAGCCAGTCTCTTGGCCTGCGTGCCTTTTCCAGCACCTGGTGGACCGAGTAAAATAAGGTTCATCGACGGCGACCCCCGCCTTTTTTGCTACCGCCGAGTTTCGATTTTTTGATCAGCCCCTCATACTGGTGAGCCATCAAATGAGAATGAACCTGAGCCACTGTATCCATGGTCACGGAAACGGCGATGAGCAGCGAGGTACCGCCGAAGTAGAATGGAAGACTGGCCTGGGTTATTAAAATCTCCGGTAACACACAAACCGCGGCGAGGTAGATGGCGCCCACGGCGGTAATTCTGGTCAATACAAAATCGATATACTCAGCAGTCCTCTTACCGGGGCGAATTCCGGGAACAAAGCCACCATATTTGCGCAGATTATCGGCGGTATCTTCGGGATTGAACACCACAGCAGTGTAGAAGAATGCGAAGAATACGATGAGCCCCACGAACACTGCCAAGTAGAGCGGTTGTCCGCGCCCTAGCGCTGCAACGATAATATTCAGCCATTCATAGCCCTCGCCTTGCTGACCGACGGAGAACTGTGCCGCGGTGATTGGGAGTAGAAGCAGTGAAGACGCAAAAATGGGTGGGATAACGCCGGCTGTGTTCAGCTTGAGCGGCAGGTGAGAACTATCACCTTGCGTCATTCTGTTGCCAACCTGGCGTTTGGGGTATTGAATCAACAGCCTGCGTTGGGCACGCTCGATGAATACGATTGCGGCAACCACAAACAACATCAAGGCGATGAGAGCCGGAACGATGAGCGACGACAAGGCTCCGGTGCTGACCATCTCGAACAGACCGACGATTGCGCCTGGCATGCCGGAGATGATCCCGGCAAAGATGATCAGAGAAATACCGTTGCCGACACCTCGTTGGGTAATCTGCTCACCCAGCCACATCAGGAACATTGTGCCCCCGACAAGCGTGATCACGGTTGAGATGCGGAAGAACCAGCCAGGATCGATGACCACCGAGCCAACCTGTGTTGTCGTTCCCTCAAGACCAATTGCGATACCGTAGGCCTGCAAGGCTGCAAGAACTACGGTTAAATAGCGGGTATATTGGTTGATCTGTTTACGGCCCGCCTCGCCTTCCTTTTTCAAGGCCATGAGTTTCGGCGAGGTCGCAGACATCAGCTGCATGATGATCGAGGCGGAAATGTAGGGCATGATATTGAGAGCAAAGATTGCCATTCGCTCTACGGCACCACCTGAAAAGGTGTTGAACATGCCCAGAATACCTGTGGCATTGCGGTTGAACGTTTCTGCGAACGCAACTGGATCAATACCCGGTAGAGGAATAAATGTTCCCAGCCTGTAAACCAAAAGCGCGCCCAGCGTAAACCAGATGCGCTTCTTCAAATCTTCCGCCTTGGCAAAAGCGGAGAAATTTATGTTTGCGGCTAGCTGCTCGGCAGCGGAAACCATGAGCGTTTGTCTCCCAGGACCATTCACCTGTTAAATTACTTGTTTTTCCTAAACCTGCCGAAACTGCGGGCCTTTGGAAAAAGGGTCAACCGTAACATGGGTGCTTGAGGTGCCTTGGACAACAGGTCTTGATTTCAAGGCATTCTCTTAAGGGCTCGGCGTCTTGATTTTGCGAAACAACCAGTATCTCAGCCCTTCTGATCCACCGGTTCCTGTGGTTGTTTAATTCTTCTTCGAAGCGTTCTTTGCCGCCTTTTTGGCAGCTGTTTTTGCGCGTTTTTCTTCGTCTGCAGCAAGAATTTTCTTTTCGATGATGGTGATAGAACCACCAGCCTTTTCCACAGCAGCTTTGGCTGAAGCAGTGGCGTGATCGACGCTCAGGGTTACTTTTGCCTTCAGCTCGCCGCCACCGATGAGGCGAATGCCATCAAGCGGGCGTCTTAAGACACCTGCATTGACCAGCGCTGCATTGTCGAGCGGTGTCTTGGGGTCAATGCGACCGGTATCAATGGCTTTTTGCAGGTTGGCAAGCGTGAGTTCGTTAAAACGCTTACGCCGCCATTTGCTGAAGCCACGTTTTGGCAAACGCCGATAAAGCGGCATTTGCCCGCCTTCGAAACCTTTGATCGCCACACCGGTGCGGGATTTCTGGCCTTTGACACCACGGCCGCATGTTTTGCCGACACCGGAGCCGATGCCCCGACCGACGCGGACGCGCTGCTTGTTAGCGCCTTCGTTATCTTTTAATCCGTTGAGCCGCATGGGACCCACGCTCCTTATATAATCGTCGTCGTCAAAATATGTTGGTTCTAAGCCTTATGGTCCACGATACGGACCATATGGCTGACTTTTCTGATCATACCTCGAACCGCTGGAGTATCTTCCAAGGTGCGCTGGCGACCGATCTTGTTTAAGCCCAACCCTATCAGGGTTTGGCGTTGATCCTTTGGCCGGCGGATGGGACTTCCCGTCTGCTCAACTGTTATCTTATTTTTTGCAGCCATTTTTCGATATCCTATGCCTCTGCCGAAGTTTCAGCCTGCGCTGAACCATCGGAGCGCCGGGAAACAATATCGCTCACCTTCATCCCACGACGGGTTGCGATATTGCGAGGGTTTTCTTGAATCTTCAGGGCATCAAAGGTGGCACGCACGACGTTGTAGGGATTTGAACTTCCCATTGATTTTGCGACCACGTCTTGAACGCCCAGCATTTCAAATACAGCGCGCATGGCTCCACCGGCAATGATGCCTGTTCCTGGAGGTGCGGACCTGATAATCACTTTACCTGCGCCATGACGACCCTGGGTATCGTGATGAAGTGTACGACCATCACGCAGCGGAACGCGAATAAGATCACGTTTTGCTGATTCCGTCGCCTTGCGGATTGCCTCTGGAACCTCACGGGCCTTGCCGTGGCCAAAACCAACGCGTCCCTTCAGGTCGCCAACAACAACAAGTGCGGCAAAACCAAAACGCTTACCGCCCTTCACCACTTTGGCGACGCGGTTAATGTGTACCAGTTTATCGGAAAACTCGCTGTCGCGCTCTTCGCGATTGCGGTCTCTTCCTCTACGGCCTTCTGGTGAACGTGCCACGGTGGATCTTCCTTTCTTTAGAAGCTTAGGCCGCCGTCACGCGCGGCATCAGCCAGCGCCTTGACGCGTCCGTGGAACAAATATGAGCCCCGGTCAAAAATGACTTCTTTGACGCCAGCGTCAACAGCTCGCTTGGCGACCAGCTTACCGACTGCTTCTGCGGCGGCCTTGTCTGCTCCGGTTTTCAACTCGCCCCTCATGGGTTTTTCGATGCTGGAAGCTGCGGCAATGGTGTGCCCGCGGCTGTCATCGATGATCTGGGCATAGATATGCTTAGAAGAGCGAAAGACGGTCAACCTGGGGCGGCCGCCAGCACGCGCTTTCAATGTACGTCGCACGCGATCCTTGCGGCGCTGTACCAGTTTGTTTTTGTTCGAAGCCATGGTTTCGTCTTTCTACTTCTTCTTGCCTTCTTTGCGGAAGATGTACTCACCTTGATAGCGGATACCCTTGCCCTGATAGGGTTCAGGTTTGCGATACTGACGAATATCTGCAGCCACCTGACCAACGAGTTGCTTGTCGATCCCACTTACCTTGATAATTTCCTGTTTGGCGCCAGAAACTTCGACTTTGACACCTTCCGGGAGCGGATGAATAACTTCGTGACTGTAGCCAACAGTTAGCTGCAGGTTCTTACCTTTTAGTGCCGCGCGATAACCAACACCCTTGATTTCCAAAGTTTTTGTAAAACCATGGGACACACCCTCAATGAGGTTTGACACTTGGGTACGCGACATACCCCACATGGAGCGCGCCGTCCTGGACGTGCTGACAGGTGTCAATTTGAATCCATCGTCCGACTGCTCAATATTGATTTCGCTGGGAACGACAAAGCTCAATTCACCCTTGGGGCCTTTGACCTTAACCGTCTGCCCCTCGAGGGCTGCCGTGACACCCGCTGGAACGGGAACTGGCTGTTTTCCGATACGAGACATTGATCCTAACCTTTAGTACCGGGCCTGAGCCGGTTTGAATTTAGAATACGTTGCATAGAATCTCACCACCAACGTTCTGCTCACGGGCAGCCGCATCCGACATCACACCTTTGGGTGTTGACAGGATTGCGACACCAAGCCCGTTGGCGACAGTTGGAATACCTTTAACCGGGGAATAAACTCGCCGACCAGGTTTCGAGACGCGTTTGATCTGACGAATAACCGGCTGACCATCGAAATATTTCAGCTCGATCTCAAATTCGGGAAATCCGTCTTTCGGTTCGATACGGGTGTAACCGCGGATGAAGCCCTCGAGTTCGAGAACGTCGAGAACACGGCCACGCAGCTTTGAAGCGGGCGTTGAAACACTCGGGCGACGACGCATTTGCGCGTTGCGGATCCGGGTGAGCATATCGCCAAGAGGGTCGTTCATTGACATTTTTTCTCCAGACCTCCCTTACCAGCTTGACTTGACCATGCCCGGAATAAGGCCTTTGGAGGCCAAATCACGGAGCTGGTTGCGACACATGCGAAGTTTGCGATAGTAGCCACGAGGGCGACCGGTCAATTCACACCGATTGCGATAGCGTACGGGTGCTGAATTTCGCGGAAGTTTTGCGAGCTTGAGGCGCGCCTTGAAACGCTCCTCGGACGGTTTTGACATATCGCTCGCTAGTGCCTTCAAGGCTGCACGTTTTTGCGCGTATTGAGCAGACAGTTTTTGCCGCTTTTTGTTGTTTTGTATCTTGCCAGTTTTGGCCATTCAAAATCCTCCAAAGGCCTTTCGGAAAATTGCCCGAGGTCCCTTAGTTTTGAAACGGAAAATTGAAACCGCGAAGGAGCTCGCGAGCTTCATCGTCATTTGGAGCTGAAGTACAGACAACAACGTCCATGCCCCAGATTTGATCTACCTTGTCGTACTCTATCTCCGGAAACACGATGTGTTCCTTCAGGCCAAGGGCAAAGTTGCCGCGACCATCGAAGCTTTTTGGATTGAGACCGCGGAAATCCTTGACGCGTGGAAGCGCGATCGTCACCAGACGATCAAGGAATTCATACATACGGTTGCCGCGCAGTGTCACCTTGGCGCCCAGGGTCATGCCTTCACGTACCTTAAACGTCGCGATGGATTTGCGGGCCGTCGTCATCATAGGCTTTTGGCCAGCGATGAGGGCAAGGTCTGCGGTGGCGTTCTCAACCTTTTTGCGATCGGATACCGCCTCACCGATACCCATATTGAGAACAACTTTCTCTACACGGGGTATCTGCATGGGGTTGGCGTATTCAAATTTATTCTTCAGCGCTTCACGAATTGTTTGTTCGTAAATCTGCTTCATCCGCGGCTTGTAGCCGTCCGGGCGGGCGCCTTTTTTCGCCTTTTTGTTCTCAGCCATGACTATCTTCAAGTCCTCTCTGGGATTTCTTCGCCGGAACGCTTGGCGTACCGAACCCTTGTGCCGTCTTTTAAAGTCTTGACTCCAACCCGGGTCGGCTTTCCATCACTTGGATCTTCAAGTGCCAGATTCGACATATGAATTGGTGCAGACTTGGATATGATTCCGCCTTCGTCCTTGGCCGTCTGTTTCTGGTGTCGACGAACAACATTCACACCGCGAACGATGGCGCGGTTTTCTGAAGGTCGTACTTCGATCACTTCACCTTGCTTGCCTTTGTCGCGACCTGTCAGAACGATGACATGGTCGCCCTTTTTAATTTTCGCCAATGCCATTTTTACAGCACCTCCGGTGCGAGCGACACAATCTTCATGTGCTTCTTTGCTCTTAGTTCACGAGTGACCGGGCCAAATATACGTGTGCCGATGGGCTCGTTTTGAGCGTTGATGAGAACAGCCGCGTTGCGGTCAAAACGGATCACTGACCCATCTGAACGACGCACACCCTTGGCGACGCGAACAACAACGGCTTTCATAACCTGGCCCTTTTTAACGCGCCCGCGCGGGATCGCCTCTTTTACGGAGACGACAATGGTGTCACCTACTGTCGCGTAACGGCGTTTTGAGCCTCCCAATACCTTGATGCATTGGACACGCCGAGCGCCGGAATTATCCGCGACTTCGAGATTTGTCTCCATCTGGATCATCGCAACTGTTCCTTCAAGTGCCGTCCTTTTGACGGCGCTGAGACCGCTCTTTAGCGGTCTGTGTTATTCATTCGTACACTTTGTATTTCCGGGTGCACAATTGATACGAAATCTTTACAGTGCCAAAGGCCTAATTTCCGCTAACGGATCAGGTCTTTGGAGCTTCCTCCATGACAGCCCAACGCTTTAGTTTAGAGATGGGTGCCGTTTCAACGATTTGGACGCGGTCACCGACCTTGTGAGCGTTCTGCTCATCGTGTGCATGGTATTTCTTGGTGCGACGGACTGTTTTCTTAAACAATGGATGCGTGTAGCGGCGCTCCACCACAACGACGATGGTCTTGTCCGTTTTGTCTGAAACCACGACACCTTGCAGGATGCGTTTTGGCATATTAATTCCTCTTCTCACGCGCCCTGTTGGTTGCGCGTTACCGGACTAGCCGGCTTTCTGTTCCTGTTCACGCTTTTGATGGGCAATGGTCATGACGCGTGCAATGTCGCGTCTGAGTTGACGTACCCTCGATGTATTTTCCAGCTGACCGGAAGCTGCCTGAAAACGCAGATTGAACTGCTCTTTCTTCAGCTTCACCAGTTGATCATCGAGCTGGTCGCTCGACATATCCCTGAACTCTTCGGCCTTCATAATCTCGTTCCTCAATTGCTCCGGCGCAAATGTCGCCAAATCTGGAGCTTTTTTTCGTCGTTTAAGATATGCGCGTAACGATACGCGTCTTGATCGGCAGTTTGGCGGCACCCAGCTTGAGCGCCTGAACGGCAACGTTGTCGGGGACACCGTCCAATTCGAACATGATGCGGCCCGGCTTAACACGTGCCGCCCAATAATCAGGTGAACCCTTACCTGAGCCCATTCGGACTTCCTGGGGTTTGGAGGTTACGGAAAGATCAGGAAAGATCCGGATCCAGACCCGACCAGCTCGCTTCATGTGACGCGTAATGGCGCGTCGTGCTGCTTCGATCTGGCGCGCGGTGATACGCTCAGGCTCAATGGCCTTCAAGCCGTGCGAGCCAAAGTTCAGCAAAGTACCGCCTGTGGCGACGCCTTTGATGCGACCTTTATGCATCTTTCTAAACTTTGTACGTTTGGGTTGAAGCATTGTTCAATTCCTCGAAATTCTCTTGTCGCGACCTAGATGCGATTGTCACGACGTTGACGCGAGCCACCGCCGCTATCTTGCATGGAGATGGCGCGTTTTTCTTGTGCCATTGGATCATGTTCGATGATCTCACCCTTGAAGATCCATACTTTGATCCCGATGATTCCGTAAGCCGTCTTTGCTTCGCCATAACCGAAATCGATATCCGCTCGAAGCGTATGTAAAGGAACGCGACCTTCGCGATACCATTCTGTGCGTGCAATTTCAGCACCACCAAGACGCCCTGCAACGTTGATTCTGATGCCGACGGCACCCAGACGAAGTGCTGATTGCACAGAGCGTTTCATCGCACGGCGAAATGCAACACGGCGCTCAAGCTGCTGGGCAATGGATTCAGCAACAAGCACGGCATCTATTTCAGGTTTTCTGACCTCGATAACATTGAGGTGTACTTCGCTTTCCGTCAGGTTGGCGAGTTTGCCGCGAAGCTTGTCAATGTCGGAACCTTTTTTACCGATCAACACGCCTGGTCGGGCAGTGTGGACGGTAACGCGGCATTTCTTATGAGGACGTTCGATGACGACCTTGGAAATTCCGGCTTGGCGCTTCTGCTTCATGATATGAGCGCGGATGACCATATCTTCATGCAGTAACTTGCCATACTCAGCGCCCGTTGCGAACCAACGACTGTCCCATGTGCGGTTGATGCCGAGACGCATGCCGACCGGGTTGACTTTATGACCCATTATTCGGACTCCTTTGGCGTTGCTGGCTTTTTGGCTGGAGCCGCCTTTTTCGCCGCCTTCTTGGTTGTTTCCTCGGCAGCAACATCGGGATCGACTTCTTTTACGATCACGGTTATCTGCGAAAATGGTTTAAAGACTGTGCTGGCGCGACCACGACCGCGAGCGTGGAAACGCTTTAAGACGAGGTTTTTTCCAACATAGGCTTCCGAGACGACAAGCTGATTGACGTCAAGCTGATGGTTGTTCTCTGCATTGGCGACGGCACTCATCACACATTTACGCACGTCTTGCGCAATGCGTTTGCGTGAGAACTCAAGGTCGGCCAAAGCTTTGTCCACCGACTTGCCGCGGATCATGCTCGCGACGAGATTTAATTTCTGTGGCGAAACCCTTAGACTGCGCGACACTGCCTTGGCGGCATTGTCGGGCAGGCTTCGCTCTCGGGATGGCTTACCCATTATCTTCTTGCCTTCTTATCCGCACCATGGCCGAGGTAAGTCCGCGTTGGCGAGAATTCACCAAACTTGTGACCAATCATATCTTCGGTAACATTCACAGGAATGTGCTTGCGACCGTTATAAACACCGAACGTCAGACCGACGAACTGAGGTAAAATCGTAGAGCGACGGCTCCAGATTTTGATCACCTCGTTGCGTCCGGACTCACGCACTTTATCCGCCTTTTTCAAAAGGTAGCCGTCTATGAACGGGCCTTTTTTAACTGAGCGTGCCACCGATATTCTCCTAGCCTGCGCTTATCCCACAATATTGCGGGGGCATACGCCTACTTCTTCTTTTGACTTCTGGAACGAACAATAAACTTGTCCGTCCGTTTGTTTTTACGTGTCTTGGCACCCTTGGTCGGTTTGCCCCAGGGAGTCGCCCAGTGCTTACCACCGTTTGTTCGACCACCGTTGGGATGATCGATTGGGTTCATGGCAATGCCGCGTACTGTTGGACGAATGCCTTTCCAGCGCGATCGTCCGGCTTTACCAGCAACCGTGTTGGCGTGATCAGAATTCGATACTGCGCCAACGGTTGCCATGCAGTCTGCGTGAACTTTACGAGTCTCACCGGAGTTGAGCTTCAAGATTGCCCAGCCGGAGTCACGACCTACAAGTTGAACAAAAGTGCCTGCGGAACGGGCGATCTGCCCGCCACGACCAGGTTTAAGCTCAACGTTGTGAACAATGGTGCCGATTGGCATCGAGCTTAAGGGCATGGCATTGCCGGGTTTGACATCGACTTTGTCGCCTGAAATCACCGTGTCACCAGCTTTCAGGCGTTGCGGTGCCAGAATATAGCTTAATGCACCATCTTCATACTTGATGAGGGCGATGAAGGCCGTGCGATTTGGGTCGTACTCCAGACGTTCAACAACGGCTGGAATATCGTGTTTGCGCCGTTTGAAGTCCACCAAACGGTAGGTCTGTTTGTGACCGCCGCCAATATGACGAGTTGTGATCCGGCCATAGTTGTTGCGTCCACCCGTTTTGGACTTGCCCTGTGTGAGCATTTTCACAGGGGCGCCCTTCCACAGGTCGCTGCGGTCGACGATGACCAGCTGGCGCAGACCAGGAGAAGTCGGACGATATGTCTTTAGTGCCATTGCCTCGTGCTTTCCTATTACAGCCCAGTGGTAATATCGATGGTTTGACCTTCTTCAAGCGTTATGATCGCTTGTTTCACGTCGCCTTGACGGCCAAGACGCCCGCGAAAACGCTTTGTCTTGCCTTTGCGATTGAGCGTATTCACTGCCTTGACCTTGACATTGAACAGTGCCTCGACCGCAGCCTTGATGTCGGGTTTTGTCGCGTCCTTAGAAACACTGAACATGACCTGGTTTGCCTCGGACACCAGAGTTGATTTTTCGGTGATCACGGGAGCGCGAATGATGTCATAGGCTTTTAATTTGATCATTTGCTTTGCTCCGCGGGTACTTTTGCACCGTCAAAACGGTCATTCAATGCCGTTACCGCTGCTTTTGTCAGAACGAGCTTTTTACGGCGCAGAATATCATAAACATTGATGCCCTGGATCGGCAGAACATCAATGTTGGGAATGTTGCGTGCAGCCTTGGCAAAGCTTTCTTCGACGGTTGCGCCATCGATGATCAGCGCATTGTTCAGATCGAGTTTTTCAAGTTTGCCGCGCAAGGCGCTGGTTTTGCCATCGGCACTGGAAGCTTTGTCCAGTACGACAATATCACCGGCTTTCGCTTTAGCTGATAGGGCGTGACGAAGAGCAAGAGCGCGTACTTTCTTGGGCATACCAATGGCATGGGAGCGAGGCTTAGGTCCAAAGGACTTTCCTCCACCGCGCCACAGTGTAACCGCCTTGTTTCCGTGACGCGCGCCACCGGTCCCCTTTTGCTTGTAGACCTTCTTACCGGTAACGGAAACTTCTGAGCGATCTTGCGTGTGGTGGGTGCCTGCCATACGCTTCATGCGCTGATAGCGAACCATGCGATGAATGATATCCAACCGCGGCTCAAGACCATATATGGCTTCATTGAGATCCACCGACCCAGCCTTGCCGGCATCCAGCGTGGTGACATCTGTTTTCATCACGCCTGCTCCTTCTTGCTCGAGGATTCATCAGCGGTTTTAGCTGATGCTGCACGGGCCTTGAAAGCTCCTGGCTTTGGAGCGTCTTTTGGCAGCACATGCTTTATCGCATCGCGAACATAGACCCAGCCACCTTTTGAACCCGGGACAGCACCTTTGATCATCAACAGACCACGTTCAACATCGGTTTTAACAACGATGAGGTTTTGCGTCGTAATGCGCGTCGCTCCCATATGACCAGCCATCTTCTTTCCCTTGAAGACCTTGCCTGGTTCCTGGCGCTGACCGGTAGAACCGTGACTTCGGTGAGAAATGGAGACACCGTGTGTCGCGCGCAAACCGCCAAAGTTCCAACGCTTCATGGCACCTTGGAAACCTTTACCCTGAGTTGTACCCGTTACATCAACGAATTGACCAGGCACATAGTGATCGGGCGTGATTTGTGCGCCCACATCAATCAGGTTGTCGGGGGTTACCCGAAACTCAGCTACCTTGCGCTTGGGCTCGACTTCGGCCTTCGCGAAGTTTTGTCGCTCAGCTTTGGACAGCCGTTTTGGCTTACGGGTACCCGCGCCTAGCTGGAGTGCGGTATAGCCGTTCTTATCGTCGGTCATGTGCGCAAGAACCTGACAATTCTCCATCCGCAAAACGGTGACAGGGATATGCTCACCTGTTTCGGAGAATATACGGGTCATGCCCACTTTCTGGGCAATTACACCGGAACGCATCGGGACGTTCCTTCCTTTGCTAAGAGGTCATGGATCAAGGCGCTAATGGCCAACCAGAGGACCTTCATGAATATCTAAAGACTACAGCTTGATTTCGACATCCACGCCGGCGGCGAGATCAAGTTTCATCAGGGCTTCTACGGTTTGAGGTGTCGGATCGACAATATCCAACAATCTCTTATGCGTGCGCATTTCAAACTGCTCACGACTTTTCTTATCGACGTGTGGTGAGCGGTTCACTGTGAATTTTTCAATGGCAATGGGCAAAGGTATCGGTCCGCGGACTTCCGCGCCGGTTCGTTTTGCCGTGTTGACGATTTCAAGGGCTGACGCATCGAGTATACGATGATCGAAAGCCTTTAACCGTATGCGTATGTTCTGGCCGTTCATTGCTAATCCATACTTGCCGGGTTTTTGGTGATCAGATTGTTTTGATCAGTCCCTTGTATCCGGCTCCCTTTGTCTTGCCTGCGAAAACTCATTTATAGTTTTGGGGTTTCCCCCGTTTGCCAATGGAAGCCCCAGACGCGGGACTTCCATTTGTTTTTATTTGGCCGAGCCTTGAAAGAACCTGAGCACGGCCTTTTACACTAGTCGGTGATCTTTGAGACCACGCCAGATCCGACGGTGCGGCCACCTTCACGGATGGCGAAGCGAAGCTTCTCTTCCATCGCAATGGGGGTGATCAATT
>JAJRZC010000356.1 GCA_024275435.1 Alphaproteobacteria bacterium | reverse complement strand
TTTGGTGAAGACGTAGCAGACAACAAAAAACTTAAGCCCCCTGAAAAAGGAACAGCACGTCCGTCTACAGCTGACGAGCTTCGGAAAACACTCATCGAAAAAAGCAAAGCCGCCGCGCGCGGCCACATTGAGATTGTTGTTTTGGATTTGGTAAGGCCATAGCCGCTGTGATTGTTCGTGAAACACAGAAAAAGCTACTGAAAACGGTATCAGACAGCCGAGTCGTTTTATTAACGGCGCTTCCCCGAGCGGGGCGCACCGAACTTATGAAAGCCATTGTCCAAGGCTCTGCAGAAGGCTCACAGCTGATTTCAGGCAAAGCTTTTTTAGAGAATTGTGCTCAAGATATCCAAGAGATTTACGCTGGACAGATACTATGTGTGAACCGGATTCAAACCCAGCAAGTGGCGGAGATTGTTGAGATTATCCTCTTTTGTCTGAGTTTTAAGCAATCTGCCCCTAAGTTCGTATTAGCCGGGTGCAATGCCAAAACTGAACAAGAATTACGTGGCTCCCTCATCGGGCCAATAACAGCGGTTGAACTACCTCCCATTCAGATTATGGAGCACTATAATGACGGTAGGCTAGATCAGATCTCGCAAGGCCCAATCCAAATGGCCACGCCCCAAGAGCAAGCTTCAAATTTACCTACCTGGGACCACCATAAATTGTGGTTGCGCGGCGGCCTTCCCGAAAGCCTAAATGCGGACAGTGACGATGACAGTTTCATCTGGAGACGCAATTACCTTAAAAACATGTTGCAGCAAGACTTTAGGAGTTGGGGCGTTAATGCCAGTGATCGCCTAGCCGATGTTTTACAATGGGTCGCAAATATCAACGGAAGAGAATTTGATGTTTCAGATTGCGGCTCAAAGTTGGGGGTAGGTAAGGATAGTGTTAGAAATTCCCTAAGTGTTCTTGAACGATTGGGGGTTCTACGATCCTTGCGAAACTGGCCTACTGGAACCAATAAAAGCTCCAAACTCATGTCTGTCTACTATTTAAAAGATTGCGGTTTGCTTCATGCGTTGCTCGGCGTCCGCAATATAAGTGAATTCTCAGATGCTGTCGCAAAAGGCCATAGCTGGGAAGGTTTCGCTATCGAAGCGATCATCAACGCTGCGCCTGAGACTGCAATCCCTGCATTCTACCGCGACAAGACCCAAAATGAAATAGATCTTGTTTTGAAGCTTCCTAACAAGAGGGTTTACGCATATGAGCTAAAGGTAAGCGAAAACAAACGGGCTGAAAAGGGCTTTGCTATAGCTTGTGAGAGTATTGGCGCAACCCATAGAATGGTCATTCACTCTGGTAAAGAAAGCAAAACCCCAGAGGGAGGCGTGCCGAGGCTGTCTTTAATAGCTGCTATCCGGCTATTATCACAGTGACCATGCGAATGATCAACTTTGCTAACACCCAATTATTGGGCCAGCAAAATGGTCTTGAGGCAACAGTCTAGTTGATCCTTGGTCGCAACACTAAAGCCTGGCCTTGGCGGCAGCCGTTTGAATTCTCCGCTAAAAGCCTCATAGTTTTCTAGGGCCATTGTTGCGTATTCTAAAGGAGTTCCGGACGTCGAGTCGGCATTTAGCAAAGCGGGCGCAATGGCAAGAAGCCTCTCCAAGGTTTTCACATCGCCAACAGTAATCGCTGAGTGCGCGGGCGTTCTCCCGTCTATTGTGGTTTTGGTGGCGCATTCTGGGTAATCAAGCAAGACGTCTATGACTCCCTTGTGCCCGTTCATTATAGCGGCGTGGAGCGCCGAACGACCGCGATAATCCTGCGCGGCCGGGTCGGCACCCGCTTCAATCATGGCTTTCACAACCTTTGCTTCGCCCTGTTCAGCGATAAGCATCAACGGTGTTTGCCCCTTGAAATCAACCATTTTCAACAGCTTGGGTGCGGTTATGCAAATTGTGGAAATGGCGGCCCGGAACGCTGTGGGTATCTGAGCTTGCTGGAGGAGGGGGACTTGATTGCTGCCGCCCCGAAACCCGTTCCACATTTTGATCAACAAGCTTAAAACAGTATCACCACGAACATCAGGGAGGTGTTTTTGCAATCTTTGCCTGTTTTTCTTCACCCATTTTTCCAAGCCTTTGGTATCCGCTTTCCACAGAAATTTGGCTATTGGGCTCAAAAGCTCTCGCGCTTCTTTCTCAGCTTGCCGCCTAAGAGACGGCACACCGGTATAGGGTTGATAAAGATCATTCCAGAAATATTCGGAAAGGTGCGCAGCCAGTTCCTCGACACTGGCCAACTCTGCCCCACCATGCGTGCCAAAATTGATGATATTTCGATAGTATTTTCTGTGGTTATTGATATTCAGCCTTTGATTTGCTATTTCTGCGGCAAATAGGTCTTTAGCAACCTGCCCTCTAAGGCGGGCATAGTTTCGGTTAAGGCAGTCTTTCTCTGCCCCCCTAAAACATGCAATCGCACCTTCGAGGTCATTGCAATTGATCAGGTGCTTGCCTTCAAGATGTAAGAACGGGCCTTTCCACAGCCAATAATCCGGATGACCTTTCACCTTATCGAACGCGGCGTCAATTTCCGACCTTTGTTGGTTGCCCGCCATGATACATAATAGATGCTCTAATCCAGCTTCCATAAACTGATGATCAGAAAGGTTCAGTGCAAAGATTTTTTGAAAAATATTGATGTAACTTTGGTGCCGCATTCCGGGGGTTTTAGCCGCCTCAATAAGCTGTTCGTAATTAATGTCCGTGCTTTGCTCCAGCTGAGCGGGGCGAGCATCATGCGCGCTCCCTTCGCCGTCCAAATTTAGAAGATTGGGCAGCGAGCTTTCTTTTAAAGGAATTTGAAACCGGCGTGATAGTATTTTGCCAAGATTGAGATTTGCGTGAGCACGCTGGGATGGCAGGATGGAAAGAATGCTCTCAGGGGAGAGAGGGGATTCTTGAAGCATTTCTTCGAACCATAGATTCTCGGCATGTTCTCCGAATTTCCCTTGGTTAGTAAAGGCATCTTTTGTCAGTTTATAAATCAGGCCAAACTGCTGAATAAGCTGCACAAGCTTATTCACTTCTGGATCTGCGCAATCATCTGCAATTTCGGGAAGCAGGAATTTTCGCAATCTTGTATACCCATCCTGCACCATGCGGGCGATCAGCAACCGCTGACGAACTCTTGCAGGCGTGGGCGCGGCATAGCGATATTCTAGCTTATCAACAAAATTGCAGCGCTCACTGCTGTCGGCCTCGCCAGAAAGAACCTGCTGAATGCGCTCTAGATCGCTAATGTTGATCTCCATTTGCAAATCTTCCGCCGAAAGCTGTTTTGCCGTCACAAAATCAAGGGCTTTTGCAAATTGCTCCTCCTCGTTTAAGCCCGCACCAATCTCGAATGTGCCTTTGTATTTTATCGCCATTTCATCTGGGAAATACGCGTCCAAGATGTCAATTTTTGGGAGCGTTCCGTTTTTCCATTTATAGAGCGACCGGATCATAGATTCAGACGTGCTGTCATCTGCATCCACCAAGCCTATCATCCGTTCTTCTGCAAATTTTTCCAGCGGCATCCCCAACAGGTCCAAGTACCAATCTACTACTTGCGCCACGGGCAGCTTTAGGGTGGTGCCTTCCACCTCAGGCAAATACCAAAACCGACCAGATGGCATGTCCTTATCCATCGGCTCGTCAAGGTTCCAATTGGCTATAATCCGCGCAACCCCTGGCACATACAAATAACCGAGCAGGTCGCAGATGATTTGGCTCAGGCTCGCATCAAATGTGAATGTATGAACCTCAACCTCTTTATAAGCGCTGGCCGCGTTCATAATGTTGAACTTGGTAGCATCTATTGCCTGATCATCAATTTCACTTAACTTCAATGCCCTGAATATTGCATCCAGAATTTCTTCGGTTTTTTCGAGTTGGGATTTTAGCTCGGCTGTACCCGTTGTGTATTTTTTCTTGGGGACAGATCCATAATCAGATCCGCAAAGGCTTTGATAAACCGCATAAAATATTGCTTCAGGTGTTGGAATAGTTGCCATGAGGATGCTCTAAATAGATTGAAAATGGTCTGCGTGAAGACAGCCTATGGTGTTTTGGCGGGAAACTAAAGGGGGGGGTACTGGGCTGTTCATAATGAAAGGAAACCGGTTCATCTAAACCAAATCCATAGAGCGCGGCCACTTCCGGTTGCGTAAAATGGAGAATGAATATGCTTACTAATTCTGTTTCAGAACTGGTTATAAATTGGCACCTTACCGAGGCCTGCAATTTTGGGTGCAAGTACTGTTATTCCGCTTGGAACAAAGAGCGTGGCTCCCGTGATGTAGTAAAAGATAAAGCGGCCTCATTTGACCTTATCCGCGAGATTTATGCATTCTTTCGTCCAGGTAACACCGCAAACCCTCTGTTTAACAAAATGCAGTGGAAAAGTGTGCGGCTGAATTTTGCGGGGGGCGAGCCACTGCTGCATGGCAAACAAATACCTGACCTCGTCCGCTTTGCTTCGGAAATTGGGTTTAACACCTCCCTGATAACCAATGGCAGCCACCTTTCAGCTGACCTCCTCGCAGAAATTGCACCGCATATGAGCTGGCTAGGGCTTAGCCTTGATTCAACGGACGATCAGGCCAACCGCGAAATCGGCCGCGTTGATCCGCGGGGGAAGCTGCTCGATATAGCTGAGCTGTCTGAGAATATCGTGGTGGAAATGCGGAAAAACCCGTCGTTGAAGCTGAAAATCAACACAGTCGTCAATGCCTGCAATGTGGAGGAGGACTTCACGGGCCTGATTTCGGGGCTGTCTCCCCAGAAATGGAAGATCCTGCGTATGCTTCCAGTGGTGAACCAAAACCTGGCCGTGAATGACGCTGAATTTCAAGCATTTGTGGAGCGGCATCAGGCATTTCGCGATATCTATCGGGTTGAGGATAATGACGAGATGCTTGAATCCTACATCATGATCGACCCGCTGGGGCGGTTTTACCAGAATGGAGATGATACGTTTAACAATGGCTATCAGTATAGTCCACGGATACTGAGCGCAGGTGCCAAAGCTGCATTTGCGGGTATGCGGTTCTCGGCAGAGCGATATGCCGCCCGTTATAGCGAGGTGGCGTAATGCGATACTGCAAGTGTGACAAGACAAATGCGGCCATCAAGAAATTGGTAAAACTAGGGTGGTCATTTAAATGGGGCAGTAAGCACGGCAAGCTAAAAGCGCCGGTTGGAGGGAAGACCCTGACCGTACCGTGGTCCCCGAGTAGCTCACGGTGCTTTCAATATTTCAAGCGAGACCTTCGAAAGTGGGCTATAGAGTTTGGCCAGGCCTGCCCCGTTGGCTGAAGGTAGATATTGAAGTGGGCGGCAAATCAGTACCAGATACTGCTAATCTTACAGCAACCCATCGGCCCACACCAACCCGCCCCAGAGATAGTTACCCGAAGGGCCGAAACCTGCGCTTTTAGGCGACCATGAGAACACCCCAAAATTGGCTCGGAGAGACACTTTTGGGGGAAGGTTTCTCAGGGAGCCTAAAAATTCAGGGTTTGGGGCGTCAGCCTATAGCGCGGTCGCGGCAAGGCCGCGAGGGGCCAATAAATTGGATTATTGCATTCCAACCCATGAGATTAAGCCGACGATTCATCAGCCAAAAGCAACGGAAGTCCGCAATAAACAAGCTCTGCGTCAACACCAAACAGAAAGCCGTGTTGGGCTACCAACACCGTTTTTTGTTGGTTCCCGCACAGTTTGAGGCCACCAGTGAACCAGTGGCCCCAGTCTCGACGCCAAAGCTTTCACTTCTCCAACCTTAGAATTACAGTGTTTATCAGCGTTCCTGATTCAACAAAACTCTCTGCCGGTAAATCGGTAAAAAGCCGCCACCCCCGACTATGCTTTTCGGCCCAACGACGGAAAGCAACGTATTTCGCGCTTTGCCCCAGCTCGGCGGAAATAGGCAAAATAGCAGACAGCTTGCCGCCGTCCTTGAGGCAATCCCATGCATGACGAATATGATCCATCCAGTGGGTGCCAAAAAACGGCGGGTTCATGATGACAAAATCAAAACTTGCCGTAGCAGGGTAGCCCAAGAAATTCCCCTCAATCACCTCGCAATCTGCACCCGCAAAGCGGCGGAGCTGCTTTGCGCGGTCTGGGTGAATTTCAATTACGGTGATGCGGGCATTCCGGCGAGTTATGACTGAATCTGGTGTTTGAGTATTTGAAGGTTGGCGGCGTATCTGGTTGATTTGTTGTTGTGAGACAGCAGCCCAACCAAAGGAGATACACCACCATGGAAACGACTAACATTGTTGATTTAGCGCGTCGA
>JAJRZC010000355.1 GCA_024275435.1 Alphaproteobacteria bacterium | reverse complement strand
GGAAAATGCTATTAGGACATCTGTGCACGACCTTATTGCCGCCTAAAGGTTCCAAAACTGGCTTGGAGAGCTATAGAAGACAAGACCGCGTCAGTGGGACCATCATTTTGGGAGAGGGATATTTCTAAAACATCATGACAATGGACTCTGATCTTCTGGGTAATATTGTAAAAATACGCGAGGCTCTTGAGCGCCTAGCCCCTCCCGCCCCCAAGACACCGGATTTTGCGAAAGCTGATGCTTTTGTCTGGCAAGCTGGTGTGCAAGAGTTCCAAGCTGTTTTCAATGTCAACCGAGTGCCGCTTGAGCTGTTGCGCGGCATTTCGTTCATATCCAAGCAGTTGGTCAGTAACTCGGAACGGTTTGCCAGGGGGCTTCCCGCCAACAACGCCTTGTTGTGGGGCGCGCGTGGAATGGGTAAATCATCGCTGGTTAAAGCTGTGCACGCAAAGGTTTCCAGTTATTCAAAGGGGCGTGCGGGGTTAAAGCTTATCGAGATACACCGCGAAGATATTCACACACTTCCCAAGTGTCTTTCGCATCTACGTGAGCGGCCTGAACGCTTTATCGTATTTTGTGACGATCTTTCCTTTGACCTTGATGATACGTCCTACAAATCCTTAAAGGCTGTGCTTGAGGGTGGCCTGGAGGGGCGACCTGAAAATGTGATCTTTTATGCAACCTCCAATCGTCGCCACTTGATGCCCCGCGATATGGTGGAAAACGAACGATCTACGGCAATTCGTCCCGCCGAGGCTGTTGAAGAGAAGGTTTCGCTCTCTGATCGATTTGGGCTTTGGTTGGGTTTTCACAATGGCTCCCAGGAACAATATCTGGAAATGGTACGCTCGTATGCGCGTTATTACCACTTGAAGGTTGATGATACGACCTTACGCCGGGAGGCCATAGAGTGGGCGATGACACGTGGCAGCCGTTCAGGCCGCGTTGCCTGGCAATTCATCCAGGATCTGGCGGGAAGACTTGGCCAGCATCTTTTGCGAAACGAATGATCCTCCCTGAGTTGGCACCGGACCTAGTGCTTTGGGAAAAGTTCACTTTCTCCATATCTACGCAACTTTTTTCTGTAATTTTATCAATGCGTAGACCGCCTATCGGGCTATAGTGGCGATAGAGTTTTCTTAGGGTGGCATAAGTTAGGGGTGAATTGGTGATGCGTTTTGTCAGGTTTGTCGTCGGTTCCTTGCTTTTGCTTGGTTCTAGTTCCTATTCGTTTGCCCAGACGACAAACTTTTCTGGCTCAGTTGAGCAATTAAGCCAGGTTCGCTATTCGCAGACAGCTATGCTTTTGCAGAAGCTCACAGATGCCAAGGCGCGTTCCAAAGATAAAAACTTGACGTCGTGGCTTGATGCTCTGGGAACGGTCTATGCCAGCATGACCGGCAAGCCTATCTGGACCGATGAAAATGGCTATACGGTTCGAGCTCACTCCATCATCAATGAATTAAAACGCGCCGATGACTGGGGCCTTAAGGCATCTGATTTCAGGGTTCCCGATTATTCAGCAAATGAGTTGAACACGAACACCCTTGCCAAGATGGAGATCGACCTTTCGTTGGCTATTCTCAAATACGCTTGGCATGCGCAAGGGGGGCGAATTGAACCCACTGAATTGAGCTTGTGGCTTGATCGATCAATCAGACCTTTGGATGCCGTCAAGGTCATCGAGTCTGTTGCCTCGGCTCAAGACCCTCGACTTGCACTTACAAACACGCATCCCCAGCATCCTGAATTCGAACGTTTGCGCCAAGCCTATCTCGCTTTACGCCATCCACAAAAAACAAAGAAACCTTCCCGAGAAGATATCAAAGTTCCTGCACGTGGTCCGAAAATCAAGCCTGGGGCCAAACATCCGGATGTTGCCATTATTCGAAAACGTCTTGGTGTTCCAGCCATAAAAGCGGATGTGGAAGTTTATGACCGTGATCTTGTTGCGACCGTAAACAAGTTCATGCGCACACAGGGTTGGAAACGCAAACGCACGATCGACAACCGCGTTCGCGCTGCTCTTAATAACCCAAAGAAAAAAAGATCAAAAAAACTCAGTACCTCAGCCAAGAGAGCTTTGCTTCTGGTGAACATGGAAAAATGGCGCTGGATGCCGCAAGAGCTTGGCACTTTTCACATCTGGAACAACCTTCCAGCATTTCGCACCGACGTGGTGAAGAATGGGCATGTGGTCCATAGTGAGCGTATTATCATTGGGAAAGCCGAAACTCAGACTCCGGTGTTCTCCGATGAGATGACCCATGTTGTGTTTAAGCCGGAATGGGGCATTCCAAGCTCAATCAAGATCCGCAGTTTGTTGCCGCGGTTGGCTTCAGGCGACTACGGTGTCTTGGCGCGACGCGGCATGCAGATCAAATACGACAATGGCGTTGTGAAAAGCCCCAGCCGGATCAACTGGGCGCGCACTGACATCCGTTCTGTCCCCATCGTTATGGGACCGGGGTCGTCAAACCCTCTTGGGCATGTGAAGTTTATTTTCCCCAATGAACACGCCGTCTACATGCACGATACTCCCAAGAAGCACTTGTTCAAGAGCCGCACCCGGACTTTCTCTCATGGCTGCATCCGAGTTCGAGATCCTGTGCGCCTTGCGGAGGTTTTATTAGGTGAGCGAGCCGATTGGAATGCCGATCAGGTTGCGGAGCAATTCAGAAGAAAAGCACCTGGCAACAACAAGGTCCCGCTTCCAGAACCGATCCCCGTCCATAATGTCTACTTTACGGTTGAAGAAGACGCGACAACAGGCAAGCTTGTCCAGCTAAAAGACATCTATGGACATGATAAGCGCATCCTAGCTGCGCTGAATGGAAAACCTGCCGCGCTCATCGCCAAGTCCGATCCTGCACGGTCGCATCAAAGACGTAATGAGCAGATGGCGAAATCTCGGAGTATCTATCAACGCAATGTCAACCCCTATGCTGTTGCTCTTGGTCAGCCATATGGCTCGCCTCCACCTGGATTCTACTGGGGAAAACCAAAAAAATGGAAACCCTGGAAGGCTGCCAAACCTGCGAAATATAAGAAGAAGCGTTGGAAACGCAGAGCCCCGCGGCGCAAACCCTTCCAGATCAATGCCTATCAAAGTCACTACTAAAAAGGCTATCCTTCGAGGTTCGAAGTTAAACGCCCTCCTGGACTGGTGGGCGCTTACGGGTTGTGTGCACGCACCTAACACAGCCAGATGTTTGCGAAGTGACGCTTTTTGCAGGCATCGCCGTCACCCTCTCCCAGCACCTTTCCAAGGACTTCCATGATATTCGAGTGCTATGCTCCTGCTAATATCCGCCCCAAGCACTCCCTAACAACCCCCTGATAATTAACTATAATTCTTGGCCTTTTCGTTGCACGCCGACCACAATGACTGCTTTACTCACATCAATGCTTCTCGCTTCCCTTGCGAATCACTTCAGCGCACTCCTATCGTTTGACGAGTCTTTTGTGTGCTGAAGAGTGGGTGCGAAATTCGAGTATGCCGTTATTTTCAAAGCTACGGTGGCTTTACACATTTCTGGGTCCCATCAACCCTCTTCTTTCCCTGCCCTGTGCCGTTCTGGTGCTGGTTTTGGCGGGAGATTTAGCACGGGCGCAGGATGCCACTTGGCTTAGCGCACCAGTTTCGGGTGATTTTAATACGGGTGCCAACTGGTCACCTGCGGTTGTGCCAACGGGCACGGCATTTTTCAGCACATCCAATATCACAGCGCTTTCTAACTCTGCCCCGACGACCATCGGTGGCTTTACGTTCAACCCAGGCGCTTCAAGCTACACCTTCGGCACGAATGGTAATTTGACCTTTAATGGCGCTGGCATCGTCACTAATGGAGGAAGTTTTGTTCTTACGAATAACAATAACTTCGATCTTGAATTTCTAAACAACAGCTCCGCTGGTGGGGCGCTCATCAACAATTTTGACAACATCTTCTTTCGCAACAGTAGCGCGGCCGGCACTGCAACCATCAACAATGGGGGCTTCATCACACTCAGTGATAGCAGCAGCTTGAGCAATGCCTTTGTAACCAACAATGATTTAATATTGTTCTGGGGGAACAGCACAGCCGGCAACGCGACCATCATAAATAATAATGCCATTCAATTCTCTTTTAACAGCTCTGCCGGCAATTCGACCATTACGACCACCAACGGGGCCACGACAGAGTTCCTGATTAACAGCAGCCCGGCTCAAGCCAGGCTTATCACGCAGGCTGGTGGCACGGTTGATATGTCGAACTCGCTTTCTGTTGCGCTGGTGGCGGGCTCCATTGAAGGTGATGGGACATACTCGCTTGGTGCGTTCAAGACATTGAGTGTTGGAAATGTATCTCCCGGCATGCCCGGCGCCATCGGGACGCTTAGCATTACGGGAACCAGTAATTTTGCATTTTCTGCGGGGGGCACGTTTGCGGTGCAGGTTGATGCCCTTGGAAACTCTGACCGTATTTCACTGCAAGGCAGCCTTAATCTCACCGGAGCGATTTTGCAGGTGATGGAGCAGCCTGGAACCTACGTCAACAATGTCGGTGACAGCATCGACTATGTCATTATTGACAACGACGGTGCTGATGCGGTGGTGGGTACTTTTGCTTCCATAACAAATACGCTGGCCTTCCTGACGCCCACCGTCAACACTGCTGGGGGCGATGGAAACGACGTGGTTTTAACGCTCACGCGCAACTCACTTGGGTTTGTGGACGTGGCCTCGACGCCCAACCAACTGGCGGTGGCGGCGGCATTGCAAAATGGTTTCATTACAAATGCCAATGCAGACAGCATCGCGGTGACAGGCGCTTTGCTTGGCCTTTCTGTCGAGGGGGCGCGCAATGCTTTCGATCAGATGTCGGGGGAGGCACATGCTTCGGCTGCCCATGTCTTGCTTGCGTCTTCACGCCAATTGACGAACTTTGCCTCGGACCGTCTTTGGGATGTTTTGTTTCAAAAGGGCGTCGGCACAGGTGTATCTGAAAGGGGGCAGGATCTCGCCTATATGGGGCTGGGGCTTTCGTCCAATGAGCTATATGGGCGCATGTCGTTAGGCGTTTCGGCGAGCGGTTATGGCGGCGGTGTTGGCGCGGTATCTCCAAATTCGAGGACCTTTGGATCTTGGGTGCGTGGCTTTGGTGTCTTTTTACAAGTGGAAAATGATGGTAACGGAGCGAAAACCAATAGCCGAACGGGTGGTGTTCTGGTGGGTGGCGATGCTTTGCTTTCGCCGGGCATCCGACTTGGTGTGATGGGTGGTTGGGGTTCTTCTGACATTGATGTAGATGAACGTGCTAGCACGGCGGATGTTGATAGCGGTCACATTGCGACTTATGCGAGTTTAACCGCCGGTGAATTTATATTTAAGGCTTTGGCCGGCTACACAAAACATGACCTTGAAACGAACCGCCGCATTTCTTTTGGCAGTCTTTCTCGCGCAGCTGTTGCCTCTTACGGGGCGGATCAGACCACGCTTTATGGTGAAGCGGCTTACCGCATGCGGGCTGGAGGGTTTTCCATTTTGCCAACGATAGGCGTTCGTTGGGCTTATCTAGACGTTGATGGCTTTCGCGAAGGGGGCGCTGGCACACTCAACCTGTCATCTAATGGCGAAACCTATAAAACTTTTGATACGGTCATGGGCGTGAGATTTGCGACAACTGTTATGATGGGCGATGTTACCTTGATACCCCAGGCCAATATTGGATGGACTCACAGTTTTGGGGATGTTGACCCGAGTTTGAATCTTGCGTTTCAGGGTGGCGGGGCATTTACAATTGCCGGTCCTGCTCGTGCTCGCGATGTTGTTTCCCTTGGTGGCGGGCTGAATATTATTTGGAGCGACGTCATCTCGGGTTATGCTGATTATTCAGCTGAGTTGTCGAATGATTTGAGGGATCAATCAATCTCAGGTGGGCTACGCATTCGGTTCTAAGTGGAATGCGGCGATATCACCTGCATCAGAATGCAAGCTGAAAGCAACTGGAACTTCTAGAAGTCGAGAGAAATTCCAATTTTCATCTGTTTGTGAAAGCACTTCAGCCTTTGTGTCCGGACCCTCATTTTCAAGAGTTAAAGACTTTCGAGATAAGGTGTCGGATCGACGGGTTTGGCGTCGCGCCGCAGTTCAAAATGAACCTGTGGGCGATCCACCTGACCGGTATTGCCTGCCTTTGCGATCACCTGCCCGCGAGACACTTTATCCCCGCGCTTCACGAGAATATCCCTATTGTGAGCGTAGGCTGTCACCCAGCCATTGTCATGGCGTATCAAGATGAGCTTTCCATATCCTCGCAGTTCCGAGCCCGAGTAGGCAACCACACCGGATTCGGCAGCTTTAACTTCCGTACCTGCTGGAACCTCGAGATTGATTCCATCGTTGTGGGTGCCATCGGGACGGCGTCCGAACTTTGAAATCACTTTCCCGCGGACGGGCCAACGTAATTTGGTTGTCTCGGGTGGCTGGACTTTGGGTGGTGTAACTTTAACACTTGGGCTCTCGACCCCATTTGCTGGATTGAGCACCGGCTTGGCGTTCAAAACAGCAATGCGCGGGCTTGTAGTGGTCCTTGATCCGCCTCCTGTCACAGGCGGGCTACCTGGATTTCTCAATCGCGCCGTTGTGTCTGTGCGCGTTCTTAATGCAACGGTCGTTGGACCAGTTGTGGTACGCGGGCGTGCGGCGCTGGCAGTGGTGCTTGCGGGCACCTTGAGCACCTTGCCGGGACGCACTTTGCGTGGATCTTCAATGCCGTTAAAGCGCTGGAGATCAGTTGTTTTGATTCCGTACTTGCGCGCGATCACATAAAGCGAGTCTCCGCGTTTTACTGTATAGCTATCATCCCAGTTTGCTGGAGCGTTGACAGAGGTTTTTATTCTTTGGGTCCGCTGCTGGCGCGCATTTACGGTTGGTGTCGCGATAGCATTGGCTTTGGTACCATTTGGAAGCCTGAGCACCTGACCGGGCTTTAAATTCGCATTGGACAAACCATTCACACGCATTAATTCGTTTATACTCACACCGTGTCGACGCGACAAACCATAGAGCGTGTCTCCACGACGGACCTGGATTTCTTCACCTGTGTTGTGCGATGAG
>JAJRZC010000354.1 GCA_024275435.1 Alphaproteobacteria bacterium | reverse complement strand
TTACACAACTCGGTAAACCTCCCGCTGAAAGAGATCAACGGCCAACAAGATCGGAAGGAGTCAGCCGAATTGGCCTTCAGCGGGGGTTATGAATATCCTGTATTTTACGATAAGCTATTCTCTCCATTCTTCTGCGGCTAACGACAGGTCGTTAAGTTCAGCTCTGGCTTCTCGCCATGTCGGAAAGTGTTCAGAGAGCAACGATATAAAACGGTCGCTATGCGTTGGCTCAATCAGGTGGAGCATCTCATGCACAACAACGTATTCGATCAGATCCCTGGGTTTCTTCACGAGTTCAGTGTTTAATCGGATGTGCCCCGCTCTGTGATTGCAGCTCCCCCATTTGGTCTTCATCCTCTGGAGGAAATAGGCCGTTACCTGCACGCCAAGCCTTGGTTCCCTCTTGCTAATCAGGGCAGGAACAAACTCATGCAAAAGGTTCTTATGCCATTCGTGGATAATCGACGCTCGTTTTGCATGGTCACTGCCTGGCCGCACAGTAAGCGTGATCCGTTTATGGTCGACCGTCACAAAAGGTTTGGTGTCGCGTTCAATCACTGTCAGCAGATGTCGGCGGCCCCAAAGAAAATGACTTTCCCGTTCGATGAATTCCCGTGGTGTCTCCCGCGCCTGATTGCGTAGCTTTTCCTGCTGCTCACGTATCCAACCGAGCCTGGTAATCGCATAAGCCCGCGCCACTTCCAGGCGCGTTCCCGCAGGGGCGGATAAAGTCACATGACCCTCTGGCGGATGAACGGAAAGGTGGACGTTTTTAATGTCCTTTCGCGTCACTGCAATGGAAATATCACCAATCTGAATAATCTCAGTCATGCCTGGCCCGGTTATTGAACAACACAACCGCTAGCGTGTGTCCATTCAACACGGAAGGGTATGCTCCCGTTGTTGACTTGCCCGCCATCTGTTTAACCAACGCCTCAGCTTTGCGGAGAAACTCTTCATAGGATTCCGTGTCATCGCGTTTTTGCTTGATGAGATCATCAAGCAGCTTCGACATTTCTTTGTAGAACCTGGGATCGGTCAATTGATCGCGAATAATCGTCTTTCGAACATTGTTGATGATGCTCTCGGCAACCGCGTTCTTTGAGAGTTTTCCTTTCTCATTAAGCTTCTTAGCGATAGCGTCGTGGATACCGGTCTCGATGATCAACTCAACCAGCGAATAGTTGTCCACCGTTCCCAGATGGTCGGCCTGGATATAGGTGTTGATGAGGTGGCGCATGTCCGCCCCATAAGGCTTGACATCAAGCTCTTCACCGGAGTGCTTTTTGATAGCGGCGCGAACTTCGCTGAAAAATTCGACCTCACTGTTCAGTGAAGTGATCTCGCTAGCGGAATATCCGGCATCAATGAGATCCTGAGAAATGGCGGCGAAGGCCCGCACAAACGTGGCCACCGATTTGTAGAACGAAATACGCAGCGCCTCAGTATCATTCAGCGCATTAGGATCATTGGCGTCGCCACAGAAGTAATGCAGATATTGCTCTATCTCACGCGGCGCAGGAACCGGCTCGCAGAGATATTTCAAGGCCTCGCGGGCAGCGTCGAGCTTCGCCTTCCCCTCTTTTAACCAATCCTTGAGATGAACATTATTGTCTCCACCGTTCCCCTGATCGATATCCAACCCATCCGAGCTGTAAACCGCAATGGCCTGCTGTACATCGCCAAAAAGCTCCTTGAAATCCACGATATAACCATAATCCTTGTCGTCGCCATCAAGACGATTGGTGCGACAAATGGCCTGAAACAGGTTGTGGTCGTGCAGTTCATTGTCGAGGTAAATATAGGTGCACGAGGGGGCGTCAAAACCGGTTAGCAGCTTGCTGACCACGATCAGCAACTTGCAGTTGGCAGGTTCTTCAATAAAGCGCCGCTTGGTTTCGTCCTCATACTGCTTGGTTGTCTGTCCGTCCTTCAACACATGCTGGGTGTAGGTGTCGAACTTGTAGCGTTCATCGCTGTTGGCGGGCTCTCTTGAAATCGCGTTGTGGTTCGGCTCGTAGGAGG
>JAJRZC010000353.1 GCA_024275435.1 Alphaproteobacteria bacterium | reverse complement strand
AGTAAAGACCTCAAGCATATCCGGAAGCTGTGTGACGAAAACGAAATCCTGCTCGTTCTTGATGAAGTTCAAACGGGAATGGGCCGCACCGGGCACCTGTTTGCATATCAACGCGCCGGCATCACCCCCGACATCATGGCAATCGCCAAAGGTCTCGGCGGCGGGTTTCCTGTGGGCGCATTCCTGGCAACGGACGAAGCCGCCCGCGCAATGGTTGCTGGCACCCACGGCTCTACATTCGGCGGCAATCCCTTGGCCATGGCGGCGGCAAATGCCGTACTGGATATCATCGAAGACCCGGAATTCCTCTCCCAGGTTCGCGACCTTGGCCTGCGGTTACGCCAGTCTCTTGCACAACTGCAAGACCGCTTTCCCACTTTGATTGAGGAAGTGCGTGGCGAGGGCCTGTTAATTGGATTAAAACTCTCCATCCCGCCGCTTGAGGCTGTTAACGCCGCTCGCGACGAAAAGTGTCTTATCGTAGGTGCAAGCGATAATGTTATCCGCCTCCTTCCACCATTGAATATTTCTCAAGAAGATCTCCTCGAAGGCGTCTCACGGCTCACAAAAGCTTTCCAAAGCCTGGAAACAACCTAGAATCAGCAACAATTTAAAAAACGGGCAAGCCTCAAATCAACCGTTCGATTCCGGTTCATGTAATTTTGATCACTGCCCACAAACAAATAGGCGAAACGCCATGGCCACACGCCATTTTCTAGATCTCGATAAAATACCAGCGCCGCAGTTGCGTCAGATTGTTGATGCCGCCCATGCCATGAAACGTGCTGGAAAACGTGTCCCTTCAAAGCTTCGCCCCAAAGATATCGAAGACGCCGTTCTCGTGATGATTTTCGAGCAGCCCTCCACCAGGACACGGGTGTCTTTCGATATCGGCATGCGTCAACTGGGCGGCCAGACCATCAATTTAAACCATAACGATCTCCAGTTGGGTCGAGGGGAGTCGACCTCAGACACGGCGCGCGTGCTCTCACGCTATGCAGATATCATCATGATCCGCGCCAACTCTCATGAGACCGTCCTACAACTGGCCGAACACGCCAGCATTCCAGTGATTAACGGCTTAACAGACAGAAGCCACCCTTGCCAGGTCATGGCCGACATCATGACCTTGGAAGAAAACAAGGGTAAAATATCCGGCCGAAAGATTGCCTACATTGGTGACGGCAATAACATGGCCACTTCCTGGATACATGCCGCCGTTCAGTTTGACTTTGAACTAAGGATCGCCTGCCCCGAAGAGTTGCAACCCGACCCGCAAGTCGTTGCATGGGCAAAAAAGAAGAAGGGTAAAATCATTATCGGAGCCGATGCTTCAAAGGCTGCAAAAGACGTCGACTGTGTAGTCACCGATACCTGGGTTTCCATGGGGCAAAGCGGTGCAGAACGACGCAAGGCACTCTTAAAGCCCTTCCAGGTCGACGATGCCATCATGGGCAAAGCTGCGCCTGACGCAATCTTCATGCATTGTCTGCCCGCCTACCGTGGAAATGAAGTTACAGCTTCCGTAATCGACGGTCCGCAATCCGTCATATTTGACGAGGCTGAAAACAGGCTCCACGCTCAAAAGGCTATTCTGGCCTGGTGTTTAGGGTCTGACCGTTCTTGATCCCTTCATCAAGAACATGCTTCAGTCCCTCAAAGAAGAAGGTAGAGCACAAATCAATATGTCCGATGGGCACGCATCACCCGAAGCGAAAACAGATAAACCCAAAAGGTTTTCTGGGTCGGAACTCGACGATTTGGTGCT
>JAJRZC010000352.1 GCA_024275435.1 Alphaproteobacteria bacterium | reverse complement strand
TCAACATCCCGACAATTCCAGGATTACCAACTCATCCTGTTCAAGTCGCCGAGCGTCAACGTCTGGCTGCTCTTCGTCTCTCAGACCCCTCCTACCTTAACCCCGATGACAAGAATAAAAGAAAGTCTTCTTCCAGTCTTATGTCGGCAAGTACAAGAACAGCACTAAAGACTATTGCAAGGGCTCTTAGAAAAGCCGGCGGACTTGAAAACCCAAAACAATCTGAATCAGATTCCGTCGCTCCAGATGACACCCCACAAAAGGAAGACCAGCCAATACATAAAACAAAACCCAAGGCTAAAAAAACCGACCGAAGGGCTGAAAATACTCATTTATGAAAACCCCTAAACAATACTGGCCTTCCAAGGAAAACACGCTGACCTTGAATACAGGCCACAAACACACCATGAAGTTTGCAATCCATAGACTAAAAAAGCGCGCCCTGCTTCTGAGCCATGCGTTGTCGGATTGGGCGGCATTCATCGGAATAGTCTTGATCGGCGGCATTGGTTCAAGCTGGTATCTGGTAAGCAATGGCACCGCACTGACAACGCAGGTAACAGGGCCTTGGGTTATGTGGACCAATGAAGCGCGCGTGGATGCCGATCCCTACACCCGCGCACACTTTGCACGCGAAGCCACCTTAAACCTTTCGACGCAAGTTGCCTCAACATTCATAGCGCGAAAAGACAGCGATGGAGTACGCCTCCACTCCTCATGTGAATACAAGATCAATGGCAAGAACCTCAATGCCAGCTGGTGGAGCTTGAGTGTTTTCGATTCTTCAGGACGCCTGATCCCAAACCCTATCGATCGCTATGCCTTCACCAGCGATACCGTAGCCATCTCACCAAACGACCAATTCGTCATCACGCTGGCCCGCAATGTTCAACCTGGAAATTGGTTGCCAACCACAGGAGCAGGAAGATTAACGGTCGTTCTAATGGTGCTGGAGGGACGTAACGCCTCAGTGGTCAACCCCGATGAATACCAAGAGATAACCCTGCCTGAAATCACCAAGGTGCACTGTCGATGAACGTCTACCTGAAACATGCGCTGACTTGGATCAAAAGCCTCGCCTCCATTGATATGCGCCTCGTTGCCACCACGCTGGTTTCAATTGGCATCCTCCACATCTGCGCGACTCTCGCGTCGCCGCATCTCGTGGAAAAAACAGCCTATAGCCGTTTGAAAGCAACACTGCCCATCAATAAAATGAAAATACTACCACCTATAAAACCCGACGCTCAGCCTTTACCGTTTCTCTCGGCAGATGTTCGCTATGCCATGTGCCTGTTCAGTGCCAAGGCGGGCCCCATAACCATTACTGCCGAGCTCCCTGACAGGGGCTGGACGTTGTCCATTCACACGCCCCAGGGCGACAACATCTACACGGCAACCGGCAACACAGCCCGCTCGTCCCAAATTACACTTCAGATTGTTGCTTCCATGAGCAGCTTTTCAGGGCTAACGCCTCAATCCCTCGGGCTTACGCTCTCCGAAGACCCTGTTCAAACCGTTGAAGCAAAAAAAGGCATAGCAATCTTAAGGGCACCTGATCGAGGTGAAGCCTACAGTCGAAACACAATCCTTGCCATGCGTAAGGCAAAGTGCTTCTACGCCAAACAATAAGGTCCCAAACGGATCCCTACCTCGAAGCTCCATCTCAACCCGCTGATTTCTCTTCATCAGCATATGCATCAATGAACATTAATGCCGGCCCTGACCGCTCGTCACTCTCGTAGCAAACGCCCTTATAGGAACTTCTATCGTCACGCTCATATTGCACGCCGGTAAAAAGAAGAATCTGCCCTTCCTTCTCACCTGCTTCGCCAAACTTGCGCGAATACCGGTTCGTTTTTCGATCCTCGAATTGAATTATGATGGCCATGCAGACAACCTCCAAAACTTGCTCAAAAAGATGCGCAGCCAAGCATCATGACCAAGTCACCTCAAAAATCCTCAGTGTGAGAATTATTGCGATATGAGGACTCTACGAATTAACAAAGAGTGAATGAAGTATATTTTTCTTGGCTGTTGGGGCCGAATTTCGAACTCATAATAGCAAACTTTTCTAGTCAAACTCAGGAAAACAAAGACCTGCTTGAAACAAAAAAATCAAAAAAATATTCTTGAAAACAAAACATTATACTAAAAACAACGTTACACGAAACACCGCAAATAACTCGCAACTCAACCAAAATCAACTTTAGCGCTCAAATTCCGTTTAAACCACAAGCACCCTAGCCAACAAGCCAGTCATCAAGACCGTGGTGACCATCTCGGCTTTCCACTTCCACAATCCAGATATCAGGATCCATTTCCAATTCCTCTTGAAGATAATCTTCAACGGAACTGTCATCTTGCCCTTTTGGATCCAACAAGGGCACCCAACCTCGACCACCTGCAATTTCATGATAACCAGCCGGAGCGGGGCCAAACAAAAACGAAGATCCATCCAGACGGTTTATGCGAATGAAAATCGCCCCCGCATCCGCATCCCCTCGACGAACAACATATCCAGGAAGCCCATTTCCAGCCAAGCCACGAAGATAGGACTTGACCCACAATTCGGATTTAACCCGCATATCGATAACTTACCTATTCGCAGAAATGTTCCCGCAGACCAAGTCCGCCCGGTGGATTACAAAATCCACAGGAAAGCACCCCGACAATTCAAAATCAAAAGTGCTGAAAGCAGCCCCAAGCGCGGTTCTTTCTAAAATTTGAGAACGTGTTGGCTTACTGGGCCTGTGCCAGTCGTCCACTGGCAGCCAAACTTACCATTTTTGCAACAAGGCGTCCCGAAACCCGACCAGTCTCAACAAGGTTATGGTCAGATTCAAAATCTCGGATGGCGCGTTTGGTGCTTGAACCCATTTCTCCGTCGATCTTTCCCACATTATAGCCAAGTTGTTGCAACGTCTGTTGAACAGTCGAAACAACGCGCACGGCATCTTTACTCATTTCTAGACGGGCATTCTTATTCCTGACGGGCATAGACCCAGGAAGCCCAAACAACAGCATCTTTAACAAATCAGGATCCGAGCGCCCGTTCACATCCAACCCATTATCGAATTCAAATGCCATGATAGCCGCCCGGGTCATCAGTCCACTGGTTCCATCAGCCGGCCCCGGCATATAGCCAAGCCTTGTGAGTTCCCGCTGTATTGCGCGTGTCGTTTCCACCTTATTATCAGAATTCAGGATTACGAGGTTGCCCTGAGCATTTTTCCCAAGCCCCGACGCCCCAGATTGACCATCAGGTTTCATTGACAAATCCAGAGACACACCTGGCTCGACGGAAAGCACATTACTTGCCTGACCAACCGGCTGCATCAACAGCATATTGCCCACCATTGCACCGCTTAGCGCAAGAAACACAACGGCACCAATCTTGCCCACACCAAATGACATTTCAGGAACCTCTGACCAGAAAAAATGAAACCCACCCAATGCGTAGTATTTGCAGGCACGCGTAAACGTCGTGTTAACTAACAGTGCGCTGGCGCCAACAAAATTCGCAATCCACTTGAGAAAAACCCTTCTGTGAACTTAACAAGCTCCTAACTTACAGGATAAAATTCTTATCAAAATTGATGAAAAAACCGCAGGTACGCTCAAATGAAAATTGACCACTCATCCCTACAATGAGGCTCAAGAAAGCCTTATCACTGCTCCTCAACTCTTTCTATCAGAAGGATCAGAAGGAACAGGCCCGCATACCTTGGCCCGGGGGATCATACGAGTGTCAACTATCAAATTCTTAGCTTTGCTCACTGCCGTGATTATTCTTTTACCGTCAGATAAAGAACAGCAAGAACGATTTTGGAAACAGTCAAAAGACGTCGCGACCTGGATAAGCACCACCTGCCAACGCAATCCGCAAACGTGTGATAGCGCCAAACAGGCTTGGGTGGAATTCAAGGATAAAAGCACAAAAAGTGCCATTCTCATGGGTGAAATGGCGCTTGCAAATATATCCTCTGCACCCGTCTCAAAGTGGGTTGGCTACGCCATCAACACCAACAGCGCGCTCCAAACTCAAAATAGAGGGACTCTTCAGCCAGAAGATCTGATCCCCCAATGGCGTGGTCAGTTGCCCGCACGCGACTAAAGTCCCAAATCACCGCCCTTTGCCCCAAAATAAACCGTCATAAGCAGCAATATCCAGCTGGCGTCTCACCTGAAGCCATAGTCGTTGGCGAACACTTGAAAACAGCCCAAGAAGATATAGTTTCGACCTCTAAACGACCATCCCATTTGCGCCACCTGCAGCACTTGGCCCATGAGATATGCGTTCCCTGGTCGTTGAAACTCGAGACAATATAAGCAAAGGCATAGTGACCCCGATGGAATTCTCCCAATTATGCGATGACTTCGAATTCCTGGACGACTGGGAAGACCGCTACAAATACCTGATCGAGTTGGGTCGCAAGATCCCCACCATGCCCGAGGAGATGAAAACCGAGGCCACCAAGGTACGCGGCTGCGCCAGCCAGGTTTGGCTGACAACCAACATTGAAAATGGAAAATTCCATTTCCAGGGAGACAGTGACGCTCATATCGTACGCGGTCTCATCGCTGTCTTGTTCTCAATATTTCAAGACAAATCCGCCTCCGAGATTCTAGAAACCGATGCCCTTGCAGCATTCACAAAACTCGGCCTGAAAGAACACCTGACTCCGCAACGTTCAAACGGATTCGCCGCCATGGTCGAACGTATCCGTTCAGACGCTCGTGCCCAATTGGAAAACCAGGCAGTACCTCAGTAAGAAAACCATCATGCTGTTGTCTGTTCATCGCCATCAAGTGACGGGCGATAGCCCTCACTGCCCCAATGGCGCGTTGCTGCAGCACGTCGGCGAGAAGCCTGAGCTTTTGCACCAATCAAACCATAGTGGCGCGCCAGCGCAGCCAAGGCCAAACACAAAACAACTTTCCCGGATCTTTGAGGTAACCCGGCAGCACGTTCAGCCTCGGTTATCTTCTTCGAATAGCAACACACATCTATCAACACACCAGATAGCTCGGGGCCAACATCTTGAAGTGCCCGACGCACGCGTTCCCGTGCCAACAATGCAGCTTCATGCAAACTCAATTCTTTATCTCTAAACCCCGATCCTCGAGACCCACCAAATGATGCCGCAGACCAATTGGTTATAACGCGCGCCCCCATCTGTCCCTTGTGAAAATCCTCACGCAAGCGCTCTCCCGCATCAAATTGATCATCATCAATCAAGCTGTGACCATACTTATCTTTTCGCCGACGTAACCAGGCCAAGGGGCTGTCACAAGTCTTTTCTGTAACGCTCTTCTTGCCAGGTCCGACCTGCTGCCCCAAACCATGGCACATCGTCACATTCTCATCTGCTTCTGACATCCGGCTCAAAGCGCGTTTCAATCTCTGCCGACCAATCTTTGAAATTCGCCAACGGTTCTCAATCTCAAGGTCTTTTTGAAGACAGCCCAGCTTGAAGAGCTGCTTTAAGATTGGCGGATTAATTTCACGAACCGTTATCGCACCACGCTTAACCACCATATCAGAAAACGAATTTTGCTCGTTTTCCTCATCATAACTTAAAGAGCCAGCTTCCCTGCAGACAATTGTTTCCTTTTGAGAAAGCACCCTGAGAGCGCGAACCAGATCAGAAGCTCTCGAAATAGTATCATCCACAGACAAACTCTCCCAGCTTTGTCAGCATCATCAAGACACGCAGCTCCCAAGGTCACGAACCCCTGAACGCTCACGTGTTTATCTCCAGCTCTCAACATTGAAGGACTAAGACCATCTCGCGTGTCCATGAACGCATAACTTGGTCAAAGGGCCAAAGATCATCTCAAACGTTTCAACAATTCTCGCGTGGCAGGCCACACCTCAACAATCCTTTCTAGGTTCTCCAAAATGCAGTCGAAAGTCGGGTCATCACGTCGGTCCTCGACAACACCACACGCATGAGCAACGGTTGTTCTGTCCCGATCAAAAGCACGCCCAACTTCCGTTAGACTGAGCCCAAACACCACATGCGCCAGGTACATCGAAACCTGGCGTGCCAAAGCCACATCGGCTCGTCCTCTCGTCGGTTTTCGAAGCTCAACGCGCGAAACACCAAACACCCGTGAAACGACATCTTCAATCCCAGAACGAATTAAGTTTGTCTTCTCAAAAGTGTTAACTTGGCATCGCAAAGATTGTTCATGAGAGAATGGAAACTCAGCACTGTTCCCAAATGAATATTGAGAATTGGATGGTCTACGAAACGAGACTTGGCAAGAACCCCTACCGTAAGGATACTCACCCGCATGATCTGTCATGAAAACCTCCACCCAACGACCAGTTAAAGAAAGGACTTGCACAACGAAGAGTAAGCCAGAGCGTCCCTTGACCGCATTTAAAAGTAACGCTCTAGTGAACGGCGGGCATAACCTTAGAAGAATCTTCTACAAGAGCAGCAAAGCCCCGTTTACTAAAACTGCCAGCAACCCCAACGGCCCAGCACCAGAAAATTGAAATCCTCCAGGGCTGTTTTTGCCACATAAAATAGGCAAGCCATCAACTAGGTTGCCGCGCATGAATTGCCCAAAATACTTATTTCAAAAAAATGGGTCTTCCACCAAAGCGAAATTGAAAAAAAGAAACCGTACTGAAGTTTCACAAAATAAATTTCAAAATACGCACCGTATTCTAGAAACACTGCAAGACCTTATCCCACTGTGGCCCGAACAGATCGATCTTTCCAAACCCGATGCAACAACAAATCTTCTAAAAAGAATTCGGCAGGCTTTGAAAGCAGAACATGTGCGCGCAATTAACGGACATTGGGCCTACAATTTCGCGCGCCACACCCAATTGCTACGCGCCTTTAACATCATTGATCAGCTCCCTAGAAGGGCCGAGGTATTTTCAAACAGCAAAACACAAAAATGGAAAGCAAAAAGAGGCCGCAGAAATAAATCACGGCCCCTCAAAGTCAAAAATAAAAACTGCAAAACGACGTAGCTTGAAAGCACACAGCATCAATAGAACCGAAGATAATATTGCAGCCAACCAGCCACACATTCACCTCAGCCAACCCCTAAACTGAAACAAAGCTTAGCGCAGCTCACTCTTTCTCCCGCCGTGTACCAAGCCCCATCTTTTTAGCCAGCTCGGATCGCGCCTTTGCATAATTTGGCGCAACCATTGGATAGTCGTGCGGCAAACCCCAACGTTCCCGATACTCTTCCGGAGATAAATTGTAGTGAGTCCTCAGATGACGTTTCAAAGACTTAAACTTCTTGCCATCCTCAAGACAGATGATGAAATCAGGATTGACCGACTTCTTCACGGGAACCTTAGGTTTGGGTTCCTCTCGTTCAGGTGCAATACTTCCAACACTTGCTTTACTTAAAGCTACATGTGTTTCGTTGATCAACTGAGGAAGATCACTTGCCACAACTGCGTTATTGCTGACGTAGGCGGAAACAATCCTCGCTGTCAGCTCTACAATTTGTGGTTGAATTTTCTCATCCATTACGCATTCCTCGTATGCAACTTATACTCTCTATTCACCAAAACTCTTTTGATGGAATGGAGCACATCTACGTTTTATGAACAAATCTGGAAGCACAGAACAATATTTCTTAAAATAAAACCCGCGTCCCATATCAAGTAATCAAGAACACTACACTTTGGACAACATAGAACTCAAGGTGTCAATAGAAAACCCTTAAACCACACTAATAATCAAACAGAAGTCAACAATAAATCCCCAACACTAAGTAAATTGACAACTAACATTTCTTATCACATCACCATCTAGGCTTAGAGCGCTGCTTTCCAACACCATCAAGTCTAGCTCAAGAAGCACAAATCACTGAAAGACAGCAACAAAACTAAAATAGTGTTCAAGAACCGACACTTGATTTCCCACCCGGACTCGTCAAGCGTCTGAGAATCCAGAACATGAGCAAAGAACATTTAAGACCCATTTTCGGAGATCAACATGAACGGCGATATGCCAACCAGCCAACCACCTTGCCCACCAATGGCTGAGAAAAAACCAAAGACCTCCACATGGCACGGTATCGCAATCACAGATGATTATGGATGGCTAAGAGCCGACAACTGGCAGGAGGTCATGCGAGACCCCGCCAAATTGGCTCCCGAAATACGAAGCTACCTTGAAGCTGAAAACAACTACTGCGCCGCTATGCTCAAAAACACCCAAGATCTTCAGTCCTCACTTTTTGAGGAAATGAAAGCGCGCATCAAACAAGACGATCAGACCGTCCCTGTACCCCATGGACCTTATGCATATTTTTCAAGGTACATCCCTGGCGGACAATACCCACAATTGTGCCGTTGCGATCGTGACGGCAGCAACGAAACCGTAATCTTGGACGGCAACAAAGAAGGCGAAGGCAAATCCTATTGGAATATGGGCGATAGTGCACATAGTCCAGATCACACCATCCTTGCCTATGCCGTGGATGACAAAGGATCGGAACGCCACACCATCAAATTCAGAGACTTAAAATCCAGCAAAGACTTGGATGACGAAATTCCCAATACGCGCGGTGATATGGCTTGGTCAAGCGACAGCAGCTCTCTTTATTACGTTAAATTGGACGAAAACCTCAGACCGCTTACTGTCTATCGCCATGTAATCGGAACTCCTGTCAGTGAAGACTCCTTGGTCTATGAAGAACCCGATACGGGTTTTTATGTCGGCCTGACTCAAACGCAATCCCTGCGTTTTGTCCAAATCGTAGCCCACGATCACCAGACCAGTGAAGTCCACCTCATCGACACCACAAAAAGTAACAGCGATCCCTTCTGCGTCGCACCGCGCAAAACCGGCCACGAGTACGCTGTTGAACACCATGATGATATGTTGATCATCATGACCAACTCCGAAGGCGCCGAGGATGTCCGCATCGTTGAAGCACCAATTGATAATCCCACTCAGGAGAACTGGCGTGAACGTGTCCCCCACAAACCCGGACGCTTGATTCTCGACACCATCTGCTACCAAGATCATATGGTACGCCTAGAACGCGAAGATGGTTTGCCACGTATCGTCATCTCAAGCTTCAAAGACAATTCAGAACACTCAATCGTCTTTGATGAGGAGGCCTACGCCCTTGGCCTTTCCTCCGGCTATGAATACGACACCACCAACGTTCGCTTCACGTATTCCTCCATGACCACGCCTGCCGAAGTCTACGACTATGATATGGAACTACGCACGCGCGTCTTACGCAAACGCCAGGAAGT
>JAJRZC010000351.1 GCA_024275435.1 Alphaproteobacteria bacterium | reverse complement strand
TTGGCACGGGATTTGTCCCATCCGTTCTGGATCTGCATCTGATCGATGAAGTCGTAACGGTGGAAGATGATGAGGCCATGGCGGTAGCAAGGCTGCTGGCCAAAACCGAAGGCATTCCCGGCGGTATTTCAACAGGAGCTAACCTAGCCGCGGCATTGCAAATTGCCGCTCGCGAGAATATGGCCGGAAAATGATCGTGACACTGGCACCATCCTCAGCCGAGCGATATATCTCAAGTGACCTGTTCAAGGAAACTGCAGTCACATAAATTTTTCTAGCCGCTGTAGGGCATGAAACACCTTAGAGCAACGCGCCGTTATCAATGACGCGCCGGTGCCATGTTCCTTGAACATATGTCCAAGGCTTCTTTGACTTTGGCTGCTGTGAAGTCCGGGTGTCCGCTCAATCCCATCACACAGATCATGAACCGTTCTCCACCATCTTCATCTAACCCGTAACGTTTCTGGGCAGCGGCACTCAATTCCTTTTGATTGGTATCGTCCAGAAGCTTTGCCATTGTCAGCCCAAGCTGCTCATCTTCCAAAGCCGTCCAGGCGTCAACATTGGGTTTATCGGCCTCCTCGGCCTGTGACGTGACAGAAGGCAGTAAGATCAATATTGCCAAGGTCAAAACAACGATAAACTTATTCCAGACTCTCATCGAAAACTCCCTTTTGATTCTGTTGTTTTCTTAAAGCTAGCCCCAACATTGTATATGTTCATCAGCTCTTAGCACAGACAACAGCAGGTCTTGTCGCATTTATTCCTAACATGAAACATAAAAATGCTCTCGGCACCAGCAAGGTAGCCAAGAGCATGTTTTAAAGCTCTGTTTCCCTAGACGCATAGATCAGCTTGCGCCTAGGAAATTCTAACCTGAGCTTGGAAAATCCGAATTAGGATCGTGGCACCGAGCCACTGCCACCACTGCCACCACTGCCACTGGAGCTACCAAACGCTTCCTTGGAAAGTTCTGCAATACCAGCAATGGACCCGATCAACGATGAGGCTTCAAGCGGCATCATCAAGACTTTCTGGTTAGGGGCACTGGCAATTTTTTCAAGAGCTTTAACGTAGTTGTTTGCAACGAAATAGTTGATGGCCTGTACGTTGCCCTGAGAAATGGCATTCGAAACCATTTCCGTGGCTTTTGCCTCGGCTTCAGCCTGGCGTTCGCGCGCCTCGGCATCCTTAAATGCTGCTTCACGACGCCCTTCCGCCTCAAGAACAGCACCTCGTTTTTCGCCCTCGGCTTCCAAAATTGCCGCTTCCCGTGAGCCTTCTGCTTCAAGAATTTGCGCGCGTTTAAGACGCTCGGCTTTCATCTGCCGGGCCATGGCGTCAACGAGGTCTCTGGGAGGTTCGATATCCTTGATCTCGATTCGCGTCACTTTCACGCCCCAAGCTTCCGTAGCCTGATCCAGCACATGAAGCAGTTGGGCATTGATCTGGTCGCGATTGGACAACAACTCGTCCAGGTCCATCGAGCCCATCACCGTACGAATATTGGTCATGGTCAGATTGACGATTGCACTTTCAAGGTTGTTAACTTCGTAAGCCGCTTCCGGAGCATTGATAATCTGAAAGAATGTCACGCCGTTAACACGGACCATGGCATTGTCTTTAGTGATGACATCCTGGCTGGGAATATCCAGAACCTGTTCCTTGAGATTCATGCGATATCCAATGCGTTCCATGATGGGAACGAGAATATGCAGCCCGGGAGTGAGTGTTCGCGTATACCTGCCGAAATTCTCAACCGTATAGGCATAGCCTTGCGGAACAATCTTCACGGTTGACCAAAGCCCAAACACGGCAAGCGCCACAAGCATGATTCCAAGAAATTGAAACTCCGATAAACCCATTGTTAATTCTCCAAAAAAGGGGCTGTGCCATAAATCGGCACAAATTTTTAATAACTATATATAACCAAAGCCGCCAAGAATTGGTAAACAGTTGCTTTCTAAATTATAAATAATTGCAGGTAATTCCATTAAAAAGATGGTTATTAAGCCCAAGAATAAAAAATCCAACTTTCATGGGGCAAAGCAATAGTAATATAAAGGTTGAATATAACGGCTCAAAATATGAGGCGGCAATGCCTAGAAAATCAAAATTGTCTGCATTCCTCACCCTTGCTCTGGGTTTAATCGCTCTTTTCCCTGTTGCCGGTGCTTTTGCCTATTCCTTTGCAACGCCCGAACGAGGCTCTTTTGAGCGTATTGAAATCATGAATGCCTTGCGCAAGCCCGTTCAAGAATTGCTAGGCCAAAGAGTGATTTTTATAATCGACACATTGAAAGTCGGCGAAGGTTGGGCATTTATAAATGGGCGCCCTAGAAAGCCTTCCGGGGAAAAGCTCGACTTTTCTAAAACCAAATATGCAACAGCTATTGCCGATGGTGTTTTCGAAGACAGCATATCCGCGTTGCTGTATGATGATGGAGATGGTTGGAAGGTTTTATCATTTGAAATAGGCGCCACCGATGTGCCATGGGCCGCTTGGCCTGAAGAATTCAATGCACCTGCTGAACTATTTGAGCCCTAGTCACAACACACCATAATCAGCTCAGATGCCAAGTCTGGCGCTCAAGTTGAAACCCAGCCTTTTAACTCGTTGCGAACAATGTCTTCAATGACATCAAGACCCAATGTGCTGTCGTTGAGCGCTGGAACATAGGCAAACTTCTCACCGCCGTTTTCCTCGAAGTATTCGCGATTTTCGCCCTCAAGCTCTTCAAGTGTTTCAAGGCAGTCAGCCGAAAAACCCGGCGCGATTAAAACAACTTTTTTCAAACCCTCTTTTGCAAGCCGGATGATTGTCTCATCCAAATAGGGTTGCAACCAGGGGTCGCTACCAAAACGAGACTGATAGACAGTAAGCCAACGGTCTTCCTCCCAACCCATTCGTTCACGCAACAGCCGGGATGTAACTTCACATTGGCTGTGGTATGGGTCGCCAAGTTCCCGGCATTTTTCCGGCATTCCGTGAAACGTCGCGATAATCTTTTCGGGAACAAAATCAATCTTTCCCAAATGCTCTTCCATGGATTTGGCAAGCGCTTCAATATAGACAGCATTGTCATAGTAGGCAGGCGCCACGCGCACACTCGGTTGGTTGCGCATTTTCATCAGTGTTCGAAATGCGCTGTCACACGCTGTCGCCGTTGTGGCTGCAGCGTATTGAGGATAAAGCGGCAGTAACAATATTCGCTCGCACCCTTGAGATTGAAGCCATTTCAACCGACTTTCTGTCGAAGGGTTCGCGTAGCGCATTCCCCAGTCGACAATGACGTTTGGAAGCGAGGAAAGTCTTTGCGAAAGCTGTTCGGCTTGAGAGCGGGTGATTGTCTTCAGTGGCCCTTCATCAAGCTCCTTGTTCCAGATTTTTTCATAATCGCGACCCTTGGCAGACGGGCGGGTCGTCAAGATCATTAAGTTCAGAATCGGCCACCACTTCCACCGGGGTTCTTCAATAACGCGCCCATCAGACAAGAACTCATGGAGATAGCGGCGCATCGCCCAATATCCCGTCCCATCCGGGGTGCCCAAGTTCAAGAGTAACACACCAATTTTGCCATGGTTTCTATCAAGTCGAATATTGGGCAGGGAAGCGTCCGGCAAATCGCTTGGGTAGAAATCAGTAACATCACTCATGGAAAAGATACGCTCCGTAACCTGCCTATGTATTGTCTCAGCAATATCATTTATCAGGATACTTCTTGTTCAACACTTGTCATAAGAAAAATCAAAACAACCCAAGTTGTAAAAAGATCAAAGGCCGTCAGTCAGCTTGAACGGGTTGGTCTTTCGCTTGACAGAGTTCTTGTTGGATTGACGCGGTGACACCACAAGTCTGGGGTGATGTTTGAAAGAATCCCGGCACCATGTATTCCAATACGTCTCGATCTGACGTGATAGGTCTTTCGGCTTGTCTGCAAACAGCATGGCCCCGCTGTTAAGAGCTCTTGCTCTTAAAACTTTTTTCCGCTTTGAAATATATTTGCTCACAGCCCGGCAGCGTTTTGGCTCAAGAGATGTCGTTGGCAAGGCCGCAACAAAGTCTTCAACCAGACAAAGGTCCTGGTGTTGTCCCAACACCAAGGCAAGCTGTTTGGAGGCCGTGATACGAAATAGGAAAAATTCCGGCCATGCCTTTTTGAACAATGCCATGTGCCGCCAATGAGTCTGAATACTTTTGCGCCAATCATGCAGTGCATCATCATTATCGGTATCAGATTTTTTGGCCTTCAGAAAATTACGCACACCCTGGGCATAGCTGAATTCAAGACCGCGACCGACAACCTGAAAACCATGTCCTTTCAGTCGCAGTAGTCCGAGTTCCTGCTGAGCATCATCAAGCATAGCAATGGCGCGTCTTTTTAAAATCTGCTCCTCCAGGAACCCATTTACTTTAAGTTCCACAGCGCCATTGCGTTCACCCAAGCAATGACACACATCGGCAAGTCCACGTGTAAGCGTCTTTAGTTTTCGGGGACGTTCAGTCGCATCAAGTTCGCGCATCAAAAACGCAACTGTTTCCATCATCACCTGCCGATCGCGAGAGGACGACAACAACCGGGCGATATCCCGGTAGCGCGCATTCTCATGGGAATAATCCGTTTTCCCCAGGGCAGAGCGATAAAGTCGCATCAAAGAGCGCAGACGCTTCATGGATTTGCGAGCTTCAAGTACGCAGACAGATGAGTCACTGCCAAAAGCCAGATGCTTGTGCGCCTTGGCAATTTGTTCCTTCGTAATCCGTCGGAACGCAGCCTCGAATGTTTCATTGTCTCGAAAACGAAAGCTCATGTGTCTCTTATTTGTTAGGGTGATATCAGAAGGAGATAGGCTTTGACCTTAAAGGGCGACATGCAACTCGCCCCTCAGTTTCTGGCCCGGCCCATCTATGAGACCACACCCAACCAGAGCCGGTCAATGCACTGGTTCTCATTTTGTCCCGCTTCGCTGTGTGGCGGCCCAAGATAGCCAGTCTTTGACCCGTTCTTCCGGGCTTTGATGGTTAATAAAATCCGTAATGATACTCACGCTCTGTGCTCCAGCTTCCAAAACACCGGTTGCGCGCGCAATGGTGATCCCACCAATTCCCACCAGAGGAACATCTCCCAGTAGCCGCCGCCATTGAGTAACCCGGTCTAGGCCTTGCGCAGACCACTCCATCACCTTGAGTTTCGTTTCATAAATCGGTCCCAGGGCAACATAATCAGGCTCAGCCTGAAGCCCTGTTTCAAGTTCTCTTTCATCATGCGTCGAAATTCCAAGCTTCAAGCCATGAGCCTTGATGGCCTGAAGGTCGGCCCCTTGAAGATCCTCCTGCCCCAAATGAACAAAATCTGCTTCAAGCGTGATGGCCTCTTGCCAATAATCATTGACAATAAGCTGACATCCAAACGCGCGGCAGATCTTCAAGGACTGGGAGATATTTTCAGCCACCACGCGAGGCGAAACGTCTTTAATGCGCAGCTGAACCGTGCGCACACCCAGCGGTACAATTCGTGCGACCCACCCAGCATCCGGTACAATGGGGTAAAATACATCAAGCCCGATAGAAGTGACACACGAGAGCCGCTTGCGGCTTTGGTTTGTGGATACAGGCGAATGCGAAGGCAATTTCGTCATGGGCTCTTTTTCGGGTTACTTGAGACGTACGAAGTCGCAAAGTGGATTTTCTACTTTGAAATCTTATGTCTTTCCCAAATCGAAAAACGGTGTGCCGGCAACCGGCGTCGAAGGAGAAGCCATGTCCTGCTGTTCCATCTGACCCGCATGAAAACTCATTCTTCCCGCTTCAATGGCTTTAGCGAAAGCTCGCGCCATGGCAACAGGATCCCCTGCCCTTGCCACCGCGGTGTTGAGAAGGACCGCATCAAACCCCATCTCCATTGCCCTACACGCATGCGAGGGAACACCCACACCCGCATCAATAATCAACGGAATATCCGGAAAATAGTTACGCATAGTCACAAGGCTATAGTGGTTTATAAGGCCGCGACCCGAACCAATCGGTGATCCCCACGGCATCAAGACACGACAACCGCAAGCAAGAAGGCGCTCCGCGGCGCTTAAGTCTTCCGTGGTGTAGGGAAGAACATGAAACCCCTGAGCGCTCAATTCTCTCGCCGCTTCGATCAAACCAAACAGGTCGGGTTGCAGCGTATCGGTGTTGGCGATCACTTCTAGCTTGATCCATTTGGTTTCAAACAACTCACGCGCCATCAATGCTGTGGTGATCGCCTCTTTGGCAGTATGGCATCCCGCAGTGTTGGGTAAGACCCTCACCCCAAGATCGGAAATAAGATCAAGAAACGATTGACCCGCAGTTCCTCGCACCGTCTCACGACGAAGCGAAACAGTCACAATGCCCGCCTGACTTGCTTTAACCGCTTCACACATGATCGCTGGCGACGGATAGCGCGCAGTCCCCAACAAAAGCCGAGAGGGGACCTTCACCCCATAAAGCTCGAGTGTATCTGCGTCAGATATGTTTTTTTCAACAATGTTCATAGAATCAAGCCAAACATTTCTCTTAAGAATATCGGTTCTCGGCATTCCTGCACCAAAACCGTATCACCCACCTTGGCGTGCCGACAGGACCTCAATCCTATCACCGGAAGAAAGCGCAGTTGAGCAACGCGCGGACATGGGAACGAACTTGCCATTCAGGGCGGTCGCGACACGGACATCACCAAGCCTCATATCTTCGACCAGTTCGGCTAGGTTGCGCGCACGCGTTTCAACCTCCGTCCCATTCACCATTACGGATAGAAGAGCCACCTGGTTTATGCTTTTCAAATGAGTATTCACCCGAAACGAAGTCCTTGCCTTGTCTTCTTCAGCACGCAATGGCCATTGTAGATCGATCCTGGATCCAATAAACGATTGCAATTATGAAGCCATGATCTGGGTAATTGCTGGAGCATTCAATCAGCGGCGATCCCATAGCCAAAAAGAACCACAGGGGGAAATCCTTACGCGGAAGCACGCCCGTGGGAAACACGTAAAAGACCTTGCCTTTGATAGCCCAAAATCGTCAATAATTATAATGACTTTTAACAAGCCGGAACAATACAGCCCATGAAGATCTCTATTCTGGCGTCCCGTCGTTTTGCACCGGTATTCTGGTGCCAGTTCTTTTCCGCCTTCAACGACAATTTCATTAAAAATGCGCTGGTGATCTTGATCCTCTATAAGGTCGCCGTTGATCACGGCCCCGCTCTTGTCACGTTGGCAGGCGCAGCCCTGGTTCTGCCGGCCTTTTTCCTTTCAGCTTTGGGAGGACAGCTGGCTGACAAATACGATAAAGCCCTCGTTGCGGAGCGGTTAAAACTTGCCGAGTTTCCAATCGCCGCCCTGGCCGCTGTCGGTTTCATGATGACCGCCAGTTCAAACCCAGATGTTTTGTGGTGGTCGGTTCCCGTCCTTTTTTCAGCTCTTTTATTGTTTGGAGCCCTCGCATCTCTTTTTGGTCCGATCAAGTACGGTATTTTACCTGACCACCTTGAAGTCTCGCAACTACCAACGGCAAACGCCCTGATGGAGGGAGCAACCTTCTTGGCAATCTTAGGTGGTACCATTGCCGGCGGTTTTGTCTTTGCTGAAAACGGCCCCCTATCAGCTCCTCCCGCCTGGACCGTAGCCTTAACGATGATCATTTTCGCCGCTATCGGTTGGTGGTCCGCAACACTGATCAAGCCAACAGGTGCCGGACAACCGGATCTCAAGGTAACTGGAAACCTGCTGCGCTCAACCTTCCATCTCGTGCAGGAGCTGCATGCCACAAGGCGGTTATGGGTCGGTGGTCTTATCGTCTCTTGGTTTTGGCTCGCCGGTATTGTCTCATTGTCCCTGTTTCCAAGTTTGGTTAAGGCTCATATAGGCGGCGACGAAAGCATCGTCACACTGGGACTTGTCGTCTTCACCATAGGAATTGCCATTGGCTCGGCCATTGCCGCCCTCGCAAGCGTCGAGCGCCCCAACCTCATGCTCGTCCCTATCGGGTCTTTATTGATGGGTATTTTTGCTCTCGATATTGCCTGGGTGGCGCAACACCTGCCCATCCCCAATGCCAACCAACCCTTGTTGGACGTTACAACGATGCTCTCAAACCCATCGGGGATACGGCTGGCTTTGGATTTGGGGGCCCTTGCTGCTTCCGGCGGTCTGTTCATCGTACCCGCTTTTGCCGCCGTTCAATCCTGGGCACCAAAGGATCATCGCGCCCGTGTAATCGCAGGCGTAAACATATTAAATGCCGCGTTCATGACCACCGCCACCTTGGGCGTCACCGGGCTCCAACTATATGGTTGGTCTGTTCCATCCCTGTTTGCCGCCCTTGGGATAGCCAATCTCATCGTAGCCACCATGGTTATCAGAACCTGGGGGTTTCGGGGCAGGAAAGCTGAGCATATCGTCTGAATTGCAGCAAAAAAAGCGCTGGGACAACCGAAAAAAATCATGCTTTAAAGGCAAAAAGCCCCTTACCCAATCCCGAGACACCGAAAAAAAAGGCCCCCATATGGTTTAACCCCGGCCCATGCCTCGGTAACCTTTCCAATGAAGACGAAACACTATGAAGCGATCAACGGCTTGAATTCGTGCGACTTTTGCTTAAAAGTGCAGCCTATTCAGGGAATTCGTGGTGTTGGAGTAGATAAAGTGTTCAGGTTTCTTAGTCTCACGTTGGTGTTATTTCTTTTATTCGCTGCAGGTTGGGTATGGTTCACCGGCGACAAACGCCTCCTCCAGGCATCTTATTGGGAGGACATGCTCAACGGTCCCACCATGGTCCAGAAGTCCTCACCAAGTGATAAGTCCGTCGCCGTGGCAACTCTCACAGGAAACACCGCAACCGCCACTAAGCCCAAAACGGCAGATGCCATGACGACAGCCATAACGAGGATTGCAGCGCCTGAGGGACGCTACGTTACGGCCAAGCTTGGCGGTCCAAGTTCAGCGTCATCAGCTTCTTCCTCAGCCGAAGCCTTGGCAACCATAGCGGCTATCAGTTCACCATCGGGCCGCTACGTAGAGGCCCCCAAAATGACAATGGCCGCTAAACCGGCTGTAGCTCATGTCATCGAACGTATCAGCACACCTGCGGGCCGTTATGTAACGGCGGCAGCAACATCAGACGCTCCAGCTAAATTTGAGATCGTGGGTTCACCGGCAGGCAGATATGTTGATGCGCCAGCCATAGAAGCGCCCACCGCCCCAATAGCCAAGATCACACCTGTAGGTTCGCCGGCAGGCCGTTATGTTGATGCGCCAGCCATGGAAGCGCCCACCACAGCCCCAATAGCCAAGATCACCCCTGTAGGTTCACCGGCAGGTCGCTATGTTGACGCACCAGTTATGGAAGCCGCAACAACAACGTCGGTTGCCTCCCCAGCTGAGGTCACGGCTGTTGGCTCTCCCCCAGGCCGTTATGTCGATGCCCCAAAGGCAGCCCCGCTAAAGTCGGCCACCGGTGCGCTTGTTTTTCCAATCACGTTCGAATATCGCAAAGCAACGTTCACAACAAAGGGGCGCGAAGCCGCCGACCAGCTCCTTCAGCACGTCTTATCAAAAAAATACAAAGACATCACTTTGAGCGGTCACACCGACAGCCGCGGCTCGGATCGTATCAACTTGAAAATCTCCGACCGTCGCTTGAAGACCGTTGCAAAACATCTGAAAGAGGGCGGCTATAAAGGTGGCATCAACCTTATACCGAAAGGAAAGAGTGAACCTTTCACAGGTATTGATCGTTCAAAATATACCGAAGAACAACTCTACGACTTCGACCGGCGTGTCGAACTCGTCGAGGGCAAATAACCATCTCGCCGCAAACTAGCGAGGGTGCTTATACACGCAATAAGGCGCTCCCTCTTGAATGAGGGGGCGCTTTTGTGTGAATAAACAGAACTCTTGAGCGCCTTGCTTTTTACAGGCCGCGCACAGCCACTTAACGAATTAACTGAGGGCCCTACATTGGATCATTGGAATATTTATCTTTCAGGTGAGATACATACCGACTGGCGCGACCAAATTGAACGTGACTGCAAGAGCGCCAACCTGCCGGTCTCTTTCTACGCGCCCGTCACAAACCATGAAGCCAGCGATGATTGCGGCGTAACCATCCTTGGTGCCGAGCCCAACAAGTTTTGGCATGACCGAAAAGGTGCGCAGATGAATGCCATCCGCACACGGTCCCTCCTCGAAAACTCAGATATCGTCATCGTGCGCTTTGGCGACAAATATAAACAGTGGAACGCCGCCTTTGACGCCGGCTTGGCCTCTGCCATGGGTAAACCGCTGATCATCATGCACGGACCCGACAATGCACACGCCTTAAAGGAAGTCGATGCAGCAGCTTTGGCGGTGACAGAAACCGTTGAGCAGATCGTTGCCACTTTGCGATATGTGATCCGCGGCGAACTTGACATGAACTAAGTCACTTGCCGGGGGGCTGAAGGTCTACCCATCGCGATCATGAAAAAAATCGTAGATCTTTTGCGCCATCTCATTAGATACCCCACGGACGGCTTTCAACTCGCCGACACCGGCACGCGATACTGCTTTGGCCGAACCAAAGTGCTTCAAAAGCTCGCGTTTTCGCTTCGGTCCGATTCCACTGATTTCGTCAAGCGGGTTAACCCCAATGGCCTTTGACCGTCGGGCCCTGTGTGTACCAATGGCAAAGCGATGCGCCTCATCGCGTAGTCTTTGAACAAAGTACAAAACCGGATCGCGCGGCTCCAGCATCATCGGCTCTGAGCGTCCTGGACTATGAAAGTGCTCGCGTCCCGCATCCCGGTCCGGTCCCTTGGCAACACCAAGAAGCGCGATGCTCTTGTCCAGGTTGAGTTCGCCAAGCACCTCGCGCGCAATCCCAAGCTGACCAGCACCCCCATCCACAATCACCAGATCTGGAACATCAGGAATACCCTCTTCACGAGACGAGATTTCACTGTCTTCCCTCTTCCCTCCCGTCTCCGCTTCGTGCGCAGAAGATTCCTCAATCAACGAAGCCACCCGTTTGAACCTGCGCGTGAGAACTTCGCGCATCATCGCATAATCGTCTCCCGGCGCCAGTGATGTGGATTTGATGTTGAACTTCCGATACTGGCTTTTTGCAAATCCTTCAACACCAGCAACAATCATAGCTCCCACAGCATGGGACCCTGAAATATGAGAGTTGTCGAACACTTCGATGCGCCGCGGTGTCTTTTCAAGACCAAAGCGTTCCTTGACGCCTTCAAGTAAGCGCTTTTGTGAAGCGCTTTCAGCCAGTTTGCGCCCCATTGCCTCACGAGCATTGGCACGTGCATGGTCTATGATATTTGATTTGTCACCTCGCAAAGGGACCAGAACCGAAACTGCCCGACCCGCCTTGGAAGAAAGCGCCTCTCCAAGTAAATTCCTTGAGGGAATGTCATGGGACAAAAGAATAGTGCGCGGGACCGGCTTATCGTCATAAAACTGGGCGATAAACGAGTCCAGAACGTCGCTAACCTCAATGGACTTATCTGCTTTGGGAAAATACGCGCGATTACCCCAGTTCTGCCCCGCACGGAAAAAGAAAACCTGAACGCAAGTCTGGCCACCTTCCTGATGCGCGGCAAAAACATCCGCCTCATCCACTCCCTTGGCGCTGATCGCCTGATCACCGGTAATCTGCGCCAGCGCTGCTAACCGATCACGGAAAGTGGCGGCGCGCTCATACTCTAACGCCTCTGAAGCTTCGCCCATCATTTTTTGATACATGCGCTGAACGTCGTGGCTGTTGCCTTTTAAAAAACCTACAGCCTCCTCAACAAGTGCATTGTAATCTTCAGAGCTGATCTCTCCCGTACACGGAGCGGCGCATCGTTTGATCTGGTACAAAAGGCAGGGCCGTGTGCGACCTTCGAAAACGGCATCCGTGCATGTACGTAATAAAAAAACGCGCTGCAGCACTGTCATGGTGCGATTGACCGCCCCTGGCGAGGCAAACGGTCCGAAATAGTCACCTTTGCGGTTACGGGCGCCGCGATGCTTGGTCAGTTGTGCCGAAGGATGATCACGCGCGATAAGAATAAACGGAAAGGATTTGTCGTCGCGCAGCAAAACATTAAACGGCGGGCGGAACCGCTTGATCAAATTTGCTTCGAGCAAGAGTGCTTCGGCTTCCGTGGAAACGACCACGAATTCCATTGCAACGCACAAGACGATCATACGCGCTATGCGGTTGGTATGGCCGCTAAGTCTCGTATAACTGGATACGCGTGCTTTCAAGGAGCGTGCCTTGCCCACATATAAAACATCGCCCCTTCGGTCGATCATCCGGTAGACCCCAGGCGAAGAGGGTAAGGTTTTAACGTAGGAGGCTATAAGTTCAGGCCCACAGAGCGGTTTCAAGGCTTCTTGTTTTTCCTCATTGGCTTCAGGGAAATTATCCGCATGTCGTCCTTGTCCCGATTTGGAACCGGACACGCGCGTTGAAGCATCCTCTTTAACATCTCTTTTTTCAAGATCATCAAAGCGGGGCGAAGTGGGAGACATGTCTGGAGTTTCACGCGCTGCCATGCACCCAAACATCGGGTCACGGAGCGCTTACGTCAAGCGACTCCGAAAAAAACAGAAAAAGCTAGGGAAAGATTGCAAGTCAAAGCTGACAGGAGGCGGGAGATTGCCCTATCGCCGTGCTGAACGACGGCGAAGTTTTTTTCTTGGGGCGAGACCGGCCTTAATCAGGGCTTTAACACATCGGTTCGAAAGCTGGGGACCGGCTTTGTGCATGCACCGCCGTAGTTTGGCACTGCCAGGAGCCGTATGGGAACAGAAGTTGAAATAGTCACCCGTACAGGCTTGCTTGACTGATTCTGAGTAGGCCGAAACAGTTGAAGTCTGAAGACCAAAGGCGGCAACACTAAGTGCTGCGATGAGCATTGGGCGGAGCGTAATGTTCCGAGCTGCGGTGGTGTTGCGGGTCATCGGCTTTCTCTCTTGGGCGCTAGCTCAACAAGCGAATCAAACTTGTGAATTGAAATGTACGCCGCCAACACTTGTCCGTCTGTTTCTAAACGGCATCAATTCAGTTTTTTTCGATAAATCTTCCTACTCGTTTCAAAATGATCCAAGGATATGAAATTTTGGTATATTTTTTTTGGTTCCGCTCACAATTGATTTTTATGAAATAGCAAGACCTATTGTCGTGCACGAAGCCGTTTCCCAAGTCTGTTCAAATACGATTGTTGAACAAAAACTAAGTTCACGGCTCTCGCTTACCTGGCAGCAGCAGCGCGACGGTTAACTTCTGATTTTGACACCAGACCGGCCTTAACAAGAGCACCGACACAACCGCGAGACAGGCGGGGACCGGCCTTGCGCATGCACTGGGTGAGCTTGGAGCTGCCGGGCATTGTGTGTGAGCAATAGGAGAGATAATCGCCGGTGCAAGCCCGTGTTACCGCTGCTGAGTAGGCCGAAGCCGATGAAACCTGGAAGCCCAT
>JAJRZC010000350.1 GCA_024275435.1 Alphaproteobacteria bacterium | reverse complement strand
CGAGGCCGTCGGCGCAAGAGGTGCGTGATTACCGGAAGCATGTTGATGATGCTCTTGGAAGGCTCTTGAAGCATGAGTTTGAGGATCATGAAACAACCTTGAATGTGGCAACGCTTTTAAGGCTTGGCATTAATCATGAACAACAACATCAAGAATTATTGCTGACGGATATTCTGTCATTGTTTGCCAGCCAGCCGTTGAGACCTGTTTATAAATCCGTTGGACCTTCTCGTTGTGCCTTGGCTCATGAGAATGTGAAAGAAGATTGGATTAGGTATCCAGGAGGAGTCTGTCAGATCGGGCATTTTGGAGATTCATTTTCCTATGACAATGAAGGCCCGCGCCATCATGTTCTGGTGCATCCATTTAAGCTATCCAATTTATGCGTGACGAATGGCGCGTGGTTGGCGTTCATGAAGGATGGGGGATATAAAAATCCTCTGCTTTGGCTCGCAGATGGATGGCGGATGGTGCAGGAAAAAAAATGGATTGCACCTGAGTATTGGGAGAAAAAGAACGGGCAATGGCACCAGATGACACTTGGGGGTCTGTTACCAATTGATCCTCTCGTTCCGGTCTGTCATGTCAGTTATTATGAGGCTGACGCCTTTGCACGGTGGGCTGGAAAGCGTCTGCCGAGCGAATTCGAATGGGAGATTGCGGCACAGGGCCTTGATACTCACATGGGCAAAGGGTTGGAGCGTGGATGTTTGCAGCCAGTTGGCGCGTGTGAGACTTTTGATGATCAGCCATCACAGATGTTTGGTGAAGTTTGGCAATGGACGGCCAGTGCGTATCAGCCATACCCTGGCTATAAAACGGCTGAGGGCGCTGTTGGTGAATACAATGGCAAGTTTATGTGTAATCAACAGGTTTTGCGTGGCTCTTCCTGCGTGACAACAGATGGTCATTCCAGGGTCTCCTATCGAAACTTTTTTTACCCATTTCAACGCTGGCAGTTTTCCGGCTTGCGTCTTGCGGAGGATTGCTTGTGAGCCAGAATTTAACGACTAGGACTCTTGAGAGTTTGGATGGACTTGAGAGAGTCAGGAAAGACTTTGCGGATTGCTTGGAGGCGGGACTTACCCGTGAGGAGAAGCATATACCCTCGCGCTTTTTATATGACGCCCGGGGCAGTCAGCTTTTCGAAGACATTACCAAACTGCCCGAATACTATCCGACACGAACCGAGCGATGGATTTTGGAAAAGTATGCTGATGAAATGGCGGTTTTGACACCATCTGGCGGCGCACTCGTTGAATTCGGTTCTGGTTCCAGTTTGAAAACTGAAATATTGCTGCGGCATCTCGATAAGCTTGTTGCATATGTGGCCATTGATATTTCTGGTGATGCGCTCGTTGGCGCTTTGGGGCGTTTGGCAAAAGAATTTCCCAAGCTGCAGGTAACTCCCATTGTCGCGGATTTCCTAAAGCCGGTTTCTTTACCGATTGACGTTTCGAGGTGTCATAAATTGGGTTTTTTCCCTGGTTCGACCATTGGGAATTTTATGCCGCTTCAGGCGATCTGTTTGCTCAAGAATATGTCGCGCACACTTGGTGCATCGAGCCGTCTGCTTATTGGTGTTGATCTAAAGAAAGATCGCAATACTTTGTTGCGCGCATATAATGACAGCGCTGGAATAACGGCTGAATTTAATCTCAATCTTTTGCAACGTGCCAACATGGAACTTGGCGCGGATTTTGAGATTGGATCATTCAACCATCTGGCGCGCTACGATGAGGTGAACGGCCGTATTGATATGTATCTTGTGAGCCAGAGGTCTCAACAGGTTTGCATCAATGGTCGATCGTTCCATTTCGCGTGTGGAGAGAAAATTCATACGGAGCACTCGCACAAGTATTCCGTTGAAGAGTTTACCGATCTCGCGCTTCAGGCGGGGTGGAAAAGTCGCACGGTTTGGATGGACGAAGACGAACTGTTCAGCGTTTTTGAGCTGCTAAATTAAATCTGGCTATTGTTTTACCTTAGCGTCGATCATTTGGGGATCAATTGCGAGGGGCTTTCAAAAATCTGAAGTATTTTGGAAAATTGCTTGGGGTTGCAAATTTGGTTTTAATTTTCTGAGCAGTAATACCAGTAGCCATGTGTGTCGACACCGTCTCCGGCCCTGTTCCAACATAGATCAGGGGAGGGTGGTAATGGAGCGGTTCCGGCGACCGCAGCCGCAATGACAGCGCTAAGGGCTACACCAGCGACGACTCTGGACTCTGCCAAAGTGTGCTCGGTGGGTGAATTTTCCACCTATGGGCACGTCTGAATTTACGGATACGGTGTCGTTCAGTCGATTTTTCCAGATTGCGCACTTGTTTCTATCTGAGGGTTGTTATGTGCGCCGCGCAGTTCTGAGGCGGTAATTATGGGGGTGAGCGTTGCTGAGTTTGCACTCAAGGTGCCAGCAAGCAAGCTGGCACCCCCGAAGATAACGAAAAGGATTGGCCGCGTGGGTTGTCTCCTTTTGAGAATTCGTCAGGAGTTAATCAGATAATGCCTTGGTGATTTCTTCGGTCATTTTTTTGGCATCTCCAAGAACCATGACGGTGTTGTCCATATAAAACAGCGGATTGTCGATTCCGGCATAACCTGAAGCCAGCGAACGCTTGTTAAACAGTACCGTTGCTGCTTTCCAAACCTGTAAAACGGGCATGCCATATATGGGAGACGTGGGGTCATCTTCCGCGGCTGGATTGGTGACATCATTGGCGCCAATCACATAGACGACGTCGGTTTGTGAAAACTCGCTGTTGATGTCCTCGAGCTCAAAAACTTCATCGTAAGGGATGTTGGCTTCGGCCAGCAAGACATTCATATGACCAGGCATGCGGCCGGCCACTGGATGAATGGCGTATTTGACTTCGATGCCTTCGGCCTTGAGTGCGTCTCCCATGTCTCTCAAAGCATGCTGTGCTTGTGCCACCGCCATGCCGTAACCAGGCACGATAATAACTGATGAAGCGTTTTTCATCATGTAGGCAGCGTCGTCGGCAGCACCCAGTTTCACCGGTTTCTGCTCGCCGTCGCCGGAAGGACCGGCGGTTTCTCCACCGAAACCACCCATGATCACGGAAATGAAACTGCGGTTCATGGCCTTACACATGATGTAGGACAGGATCGCACCGGAGGAGCCAACCAAGGCGCCGGTAATGATGAGTGCGATGTTGCCAAGGGTAAAGCCAATGCCGGCTGCGGCCCAACCGGAATAAGAGTTCAGCATCGACACCACAACAGGCATGTCGGCGCCACCGATGGGGATGATAATCAGCAGGCCGAGCAGTAATGCGACGGCTGTAATGGCCCAGAACAAGGTGGTATCGCCGCCGGAGATGCAGAATTGATAGATCATCCAGACAAGGGCTAGGGCCAAGCCAATATTGATGAGGTGGCGCAAAGGCAGGATGATGGGGGCGCCTGACATTTTGCCGGAAAGCTTGGCAAAGGCAATGACGGAGCCGGTAAAGGTGAGCGCGCCAATGGCGACGCCAAGAGACATCTCAAGCAGGCTGGCTGCTGAGATATTGCCGATTGACCCGATGCCAAATTGCTCGGGCGCGTAAAGAGCCGCAGCAGCTACGAAGACAGCAGCAAGACCGACGAGCGAGTGAAATGCTGCGACGAGTTCGGGCATGGATGTCATGGGGATGCGTTTTGCGATGACCGCACCAATGACGCCGCCAAGGGCGATGCCCCCGAGGATCAATCCCCACGTCTCTGTGTGTTCGGGATTTATTATGGCTAGGGTGGTCAAAATGGCGATGGCCATTCCGAGCATGCCGCTATAGTTGCCCTGTCTGGCGCTGGCGGGGCTTGATAGTCCACGCAAGGCCTGAATGAAGAGAACGCCTGAAACAAGATACAGGACAGCTGCGAGATTGACAGACATGTTCTAGAAACTCCCAGCAGTCGGATGTGCCCGTTTGACGTCTATGAAAACGGGGCGCGTTATTGCTTTTGTGTAGGGTTTAGTGAAGACTTTGGAGCGGATCATTTCTTCGGCTCCTTTTTCTTGTACATGGACAGCATTCGTTGGGTGACGAGGAAGCCACCAAAAATATTGATGGACGCCATTACGAGCGCTAAAAACCCGAAAGTTTTGGCAAGGGTGCTGCCACTGAGTATGGACTCGATGCCAACAGCCAAGAGAGCGCCGACAACGATCACCGACGAAATGGCGTTGGTGACGCTCATTAACGGGGTGTGCAGGGCGGGTGTCACACTCCAGACAACGAAGTAGCCGACGAAGATCGCCAATACGAAAACCATAAGGCGGTAGACTGTAGGATCAACGGTTGGACCGCCCGAGGGGGCTGCCAGGGCCATTGGTGCGAATACGGTTGAACAAATGAGAACCGTAAGTAGTAGGGACAAAACCGATTTCATGTTTGGCCTTCCCTTTTCAATGTTGGTTGTTACTAGCTGTTTTGCAGATTTGGATGAACAATGGAGCCGTCCTTGGCTACCAGTGTGCCGGTGATGACCTCGTCTTCCCAGTTGATGGCGAGTGTTTTTTCTTTCTTATCGAACATCGTTTCGAGAAAGTTATATAGGTTTTTTGCGTATAGGCTTGATGCATTGACCGGAAGCTTGGAAGCCAGATTGATCGGTCCGTAAATCATGACGCCTCCAACGGTGGTGGTGGTTCCAGGTTCCGTCAGTTCGCAATTGCCGCCGCGCTCGGCAGCAAGGTCAACGATAACGGAGCCGGGCTTCATGCTTTCAACCATGGCCTTCGAGATCAATTTCGGCGCCGGGCGACCTGGTATCAGAGCGGTCGTGATGACGATATCCTGGTTGCCGATATGGGAGGCGACGAGTTCTGCTTGTTTGGCTTGGTATTCTGCCGACATTGGCTTGGCGTAACCCGCCGCCGTTTGGGCTTCCAAGAATTCTTCGTCTTCAACGGCGACGAATTTGGCGCCAAGTGATTGCACTTGTTCTTTTGTGGCGGGGCGCACGTCCGTTGCGGATACGGAGGCGCCAAGTCTTCGCGCCGTAGCGATGGCTTGCAATCCGGCAACACCGACACCCATAATAAATGCTTTTGCCGCTGGGACGGTGCCCGCTGCGGTCATCATCATGGGGAAAGCACGCGGGAACATATATGCAGCATCTACAACAGCCTTGTACCCGGCAAGGTTGGCTTGGCTGGAGAGGACATCCATTGATTGCGCGCGGGTAATTCGCGGCATGAATTCCATGGAAAATAAAGATACGCCAGTGCCAGCGAGGGCGTTAAGGCCTTCTCGATTGTCAAATGGAGACAATATGGCGGCGACTATTGCGCCTTTTTTCAACTGAGAGACATCCTCAGGTGAGGGTCGGGCGACCGCCAGGAGCATATCAGCATCCTTTAGGGCATCTTGCTTGGTTGCCACGATCTGTGCGCCTTGGGCTTTCAAGGCTTCGTCAGAGATATGAGACCGTGTTCCGGCCCCCGACTGCACTTTTACTGTGGCACCCAGGGCAGAATACTTCTTAACGGTTTCAGGGGAGATGGCGACACGTGGTTCGTCCGCCCCTTCGGCCGTAACAGCTATAGTGACCATGAGCACTTCCGGGTGATTGAGGCCGATCGAATGACCGACGCAGGAGGGAAATAACAAGACGCTCTTTGAAGCGACCCTACTCAACAGCTCGTTTGTTTCGTGGCGGTGTAATAACGCGGAAGATGGCTCACGACAAGTTGTTTTCAGAAGTTAATTGCGCTGCGGTGCAATTAAAATACTGGTGATTGACCGAGATCAAAAGCAAAAATCGGCCGTATTTCTGGGGAGTGTTGGCTTGCCCTATTTCGCATCATGGTGCATCTTGTTATGACGTTGTTGGATTTCCACCTCGTTAGGCTTTGAGAGAGGTATAGGCAATGCACGAAGGGCCAGTGGGTGAGAAGAGCCCACGCGAAGCCGAGGTTAGCCAGAATGAAGCTGGTATGCCTGGAATGAGCCTTGGTCCTTGTCGATTGGAAATCGACGGGAAGTCGGTTGAGGCAATGGCCGGTGAAACCATTTTAGAGGCCGCGCAGCGGGCTGGCATCGAGATCCCAGCCATGTGCTTTGATCCTCGAATGAAGCCCACTGGTGATTGCGAATTATGCAGTGTTTCTGTTGCCGGTGAGAAAGACTTAGTTAAAGCCTGCATGGTCGTGGCCAAAGAAGGCATGACCGTGGAGACTATAAATCCGGAATTAAAGACGCTGCGCAAGGACAGGCTAAACACCTATCTGTCAGATCATAACGCCTACTGCCAACCTCCTTGCACCGCGGCGTGTCCCGCCGGTATCGACATTGCGGGATATATCGATCTTATTTTGCAAAAAGATTATGCGGGTTCCACGGCTCTCATCAAGGAAATGCTACCGTTGCCTGGTGTGCTTGGGCGCGTTTGTCCCAGGCCTTGTGAAGATCCTTGCAGGCGTGTGCAAATTGACGGTAAGCCTGTGGCGATATGCGCCTTGAAACGTTTTGCTGCCGACAAGGCTGCGGAAAGCGGATTGCCAACTCAACCTGAACCAAAGCCTGCTACAGGAAAACGCGTGGCTGTAATTGGGGCGGGCCCAACAGGCCTTTCTGCGGCCTACTACCTTGCGCTTGAAGGACACAAGGTCACGCTGTTTGAAGAGCAAGAGAAAGCCGGTGGCATGTTGCGCTTCGGTATTCCCCCGTACCGTTTGCCAAACAATGTTCTCGACCAGGAAATCAACGACATTTTGTCGCTTGGTGTCGAACTAAAAACGAACCAGGCGATGGGTCGGGACTACCAGATCGAAACACTTAAAGATGATGGCTATGATGCTGTTTATCTTTCTATAGGCGCCATGGCTGCCAAACCAACGGGGCTTCCCGGTGATGACGCGGAAGGCGTTATGTCCGCGATTAAATTTCTTGCCGACGTCAACTGGAACAAGACTGTCGATATTGGTAAGCGGGTGATTGTCATCGGTGGCGGCTTCACGGCTGCTGATGCGGTGCGCACGGCGAGACGTGTTGGCGCTAGTGATGTCACCATGATGTATCGTCGTACCCGCAAGGAGATGTCGGCAGCGGCTCATGAGATACATGAGTGCGATGTGGAAGGTATTAAGCTCGAGCTTCTTACGGCTCCTGTCTCTATCAAGGTCGAAAACGGGCGCGCTGTAGGGATAACGTCGCAACGTATGGAACTTGGAGAACCCGATGAAAGCGGACGACGCCGTCCGGTTCCTATTCCGGGTTCGGAGTATTATACGCCTGCGGATACAATCCTCATGGCCATTGGTCAGGATGTCGATGTTGCTGCTCTGAAAGAGGATGATCTGGGTCTTCACAAGAAATGGGGCACGATCGAGGTGGATGAAGCCACGATGATGACCAATCTGCCCGGAGTGTTTTCCGGCGGTGATTGTGTCACGGGTGCTGCCACGGTGGTTGAGGGCGTGGGGGCCGGCCGACTTGGAGCCTTTGCCATCAACGCCTATTTGAATGGTGCGGACGAAGCTGGAATTGCAGCGGCGATCTTCCAGCATAAGCCAAAATTCTTTGATATAGGTGCAAAAGCGAAGTCATTGGCACCTATGAATGATATGCCGGTTCTTGATGGAGAGGGCCGTCTCAAAGCATTTGAGAATGCCGGACATGGTGGTGACGTCGATAATGACGAAGCGTTCAGAGAAGTTGAGACCGGATTTACCGAGGAAGTCGCCTTGGAAGAAGCCGGGCGGTGCTTGATGTGCCGCTGTCAGGCAACCGGGGTTTGTGATTTGCAAAGACTATCAATTGAATACGGTGCTGGAACCAAGACGTATCTTGGTAAGGAGGCATGGAAATGAATGTTATAGAAAAAATTCAAGAGCCAGAAGACGTGGATGCGGGGCTTGCGCCGCCGCTTGTATCCTGGCCGTTTTTTCAGCTTGAATTTGAAAAGTGTATCAAGTGTCTACAATGCGTTCGAATTTGCGATGAAGTCCAACATCGCAAGGTCTATAAGGTTGATGAGTCTGGATATCCCGTGCTTGTCAGCGGTACCAATGACTTTAGAGATACGCAATGCAACAACTGCGGCCAGTGTGTTGGGGTATGTCCGACCGGTGCTTTGAAGGATTTATCCGATACGGGTGTTTTGCCAAAGAATCTGCGCCAAAAGACCACAACCACTTGTGGTTATTGCGGTGTCGGTTGTGCGATCGAGTTAGAAACTGAAATGGGGCGTGTTGTCGCCGTAAATCCGTCCAGTGTTTCAGATGCCAATATCGGCAACCTGTGCGTCAAGGGTCGTTTTGGTATGGATTTTATCCATCATAAGGATCGTCTCACGACGCCGCTTATGCGCCGAGGCGGTAAGGATAGTCCCCTTGAGCCGGCTACATGGGAGGAGGCGATTGCGTTTACGGCCAAACGCCTCAACGAGGTTAAAGCCAAGCATGGGGCCCATTCTCTTGCAGGGCTCACGTCGGCGCGGGCCACAAATGAAGATAATTTTGTTTTCCAAAAGATGATCCGTTGCGCTTTTGGTACCAACAACATCGACCACTGCGCCCGGCTTTGCCATATGGCTTCTGCGGTGGCGTTGAAAAAAGCTGTCGGTTCCAGTGCTCCTTCGGCCTCAAGTCCTGATGTGAGGATGGCAACGGCGTTTATTATATGCGGTTCCAACACCACCGTGACACATCCGGTGATCTCTAGTCAGGTGTTTAAAGCCAAGTACGAGAGTGGCGCGAAAGTTGTCGTAATCGATCCGCGTCGCATCGAGATGGTTGATCATGCTGATGTGTGGTTGCGTCCCAAAAACGGTACCAATGTCGCCGTCTTAAACGGCATTGCGCGTATCATCTGGAAGGCCGGTCTGGCTAACGATGATTTCATCGCAGCTCGTACAGATAACTGGGATACTTACATCAAGAGTCTTGAAAAATACACGCCGGAATATGTCGAAAAGGTTTCTGGAGTGCCTGCCGACCGGCTTGAAGAAGCCGCTCTATATTATGGCAAGGCAGAGCGTGGCATGCTGCTTTGGGGGATGGGTATTACCCAACATTTGACGGGCGTTGATGGAGCCTTGGCGATGGCAAATTTATCGCTGATCTCGGGTCATGTTGGCAAACCTGGAACCGGTTTTATTCCGCTGCGCGGGCAATCCAACGTTCAGGGCTGTTCAGATATGCAGGGGCAGCACAATAACCTGCCCGGCTACTTCGACATTAAAGACCCCAAAGATCGCGCCATGTTCGAGAAGGCCTGGGGTGTCCCGATGCCCGAAGATGACTTTCTCACGGTGGTGGAGATGGAGGAGGGGGCCTGTCATGGTGACATAAAGGCCATGTTCATCATGGGTGAGAATCCCATGGGCTCCAGCCCGGACATTGATGAAGTCCGGCAAGGTTTTCAGAACCTAGAGTTTTTTGTTGTTCAAGACCTCTTCCTGTCTGAGACAGCTGAGTTGGCTGATGTCGTGTTTCCGGCTGCGAGCTTTGCTGAAAAAGACGGAACTTTCACAAATACCGAGCGGCGTGTGCAACTTGTGCGCAAGGCTGTTGAGCCTCCCGGAGAAGCCAGAGCGGATTGGGAGATCATCTGTGATGTTTCAACAGCAATGGGTTACCCCATGAGCTACAACAATGCGTCAGAAATTATGGATGAGATTGCTTCTATTGTTCCCTCATACGGTGGTATTCGTCACGATCGGCTTGATGGAAGTGGCTTGCAATGGCCTTGTCTGGATACGGATCACCCCGGTACGCGCTTCCTATATGAAGAGAGTTTTCCGACAGACAATGGTAAGGGTTTGTTCCATGTCGTAGAACAAAACGACGTTGGTGTTGATGTGCCTGATGACCTTTTTCCGTTGAACTTGAACTCAGGTCGTTTGCTTGAGCATTATCACACCGGTACCATGTCACGACGTTCACGGGGACTTCACCACATGCGTCCGGAAGGTGAGGTTGAAGTTAATCCGGAAGATGCCCGCCGCTACAATCTTGAAGACGGCTGCATGGGTCGCATTGTCACGAAACGTGGCTCCATTGAAGTTAAGGTCTTTGTAACGGATAAGACACCTGAGGGTGCCATCTTCTATCCGTTCCACTTCGCTGAAGCGCCAGCTAACAGGCTGATAAGCGGAACGTTTGATAAGGCCTCTCAAACCCCGGCCTATAAGCGGACTGCTGCCAGGATCGAACGCATTGATGCATAAATCTGTTGGCTTGTTATGGTGTGTGCGGTGCCGATAAGGACCGTCGCTTAAAAATTTAATGTTGGGAAACGAAGCGGTGCAGTCAAATGCCCGCTTCTTTCTTTTGTGTTATCGAGGCCAATGAGAAGGTGGGCTGCTGTTTTGCTGGTGCATTACAAGCAAAAGAGATGCTCGTGACTGGTGTTTCCGCTCTAACATTTGGGGCCCCAAGTGTTAGCCCGATCAACCAGTTAACCTTTTGATTGCGCAACGGAATCACAAAAGCTTGGCAACCTTTGCCCGCCAATATGCTCGTTGATCCAGCACTCTAGTGACCTGCAAAAACGCGGCCTTCGGAATCTGGAACCGTGTGCATGATGATGTCGAATGTTTCTGCGTGTGCGCGAACTTCCTCGTCATGAATGGAACCGCTTGTGGCGAAGATTGCACGGACTTTTTTGCGGGCCAGCATATCGATTCCATCGGCGAAGGCGAAAAATGAATCGCTGACAACGGACGCTCCTTTGAGGGGGGCTGTTTGTCCTGATTGGGTTGCTTCAAGAACTGCCAGTTCGACAGCGCCTGTTCGACTGGGTTGGCCAACGGCATTTGTGACCAACTTTCCATCTTTGACTACGGTGATGCAATTGGAATCGCTTGAAGCGCAAATGCCCCAGGCTAGACACATATCCTCAATTAGATTCTGGTCCCAATCCTTAGGAAAGAGGGGAACGAATTCATTTGTGGTTTGTGAAAGGGTTGCTCCTCTTATGCTTCGAACATAGTAATTTGAACTAAGGGACTTCATGCCGACGGAGGCGAGGGCCGGGTTGGCCAGGACGTGACATTTACGATTCTTCCGTTCGAAGAATGCTGTGCCTAACTCATCTACAACTGGGGCAACCACACCTGTGAAAGGTCTTTGGGCGGGCATCCATTGTCGCAAGCGAAAAACGACTTCTTCTGTCAATGCGACATTGGTTATGAGAAATGAACCGTAGGAGGCTCGGTAGTTACAATTAATGGCATGGTTTAGCACAATATCAGATGGGCCATAGGCTGCGCCGCAAGGGTTTCCGTGCTGCACAAGAAGGCAAATCTGAGGAACGGTTCCGATATTTTTTTCAAAGGCAGAGGCTATTCTGACGAGGGCTTCAACACCGCTTGATAGATCTGTCAGGCAAATCCAACTCATGTCGTTAACTTGAGATGGCAGGGTCTCTCCGGATGCGGGTTTGAACTGATGAAGGGCGAGTGGATCTTGTGAATTTTGATCGATTTCCAGATACCCAGATTGATGAGGGTTTTCGCCGTGTCTCAATTCATATTTCATAGGTTGCACCAATATCTTATTCTGTTGTCTTCATGAGGCTTAGAGAAAATTCTACATTCAACCAATCCTAAGCCCAAGGCAAGAATTGATGTTTTATTGTAGAATAGTCTTTTTTCGAAAGCCTTGATTTGAAATAATATTGAAAACCTCTCTTGGTGTTATGATTTTTTGGTGCGTGGAAAATTCCACAAAATGGTGCACAGTGGCTTTTCCATTCTTTTCAAAAACCCTTTGCTGCGGTTGCTCACATTTGGTGCATTTTATTCTAACCTTTTGAAGAGAGCCTGCTGCTTGGCAGAACATCCTTCGATTTATTTGTTGTGCTGGTCTTCTTCCAGGGTGGCCAGAAGCTCTCGTGCGGCACTATCAAAAACTTTTTGTTTGTGAAGGCTTCCTGCAAGCATCATGGCGCCTTGCAGTGTTGCGACAATATGAACGGCCTTGCGTTGGCGCTCTTGAGGTGAGAGCTTGTTTGACAATGATTTGGCAACCCACTGGATGTTCGATTCCATGAAGTCTCTCACAGATTTCGCGAGTGCCACGGGAAGACCACTACTTTCAGCGGCCAGTACGCCACACAAACAGATCTTGTCGGTGTTGATCAGCGACTGGCGGTAGATATTGCAAAATGCGTTTATGCGTTCGTATGGGGTGTTCGAATTTTTCGTTGCGCTCTTGAGTGCCTCAAAAAACCTATGCGAATAGCGCTGCACCAGAGCGATGCCTAAATCCTCTTTTTGCTGGAAATAGTAGTGGACGCTTGAGCTTTTGATGCTCAGCTCATTGGCGAGGTCGCGAAAACTCACAGCATGGTAGCCTCGCAGCCTGATACCACTTTCTGCAGCGTCCAGCAGTTTTTCGATCATTTCACTCACGGCATCACCGTTTCTTGATTTCACGTATTAATTCATAGGATTGACTCATCGCGTACTGCAAGAGTAGAGATATCTATCTAGTGATAGATAGAATACTATGTGTAGCATTGGAGATGAGCATGAAAGTCTATGAATTCCGAGGTTTTCCTAATCCTGCCCGCGTGCGCATTGCGCTGGCCGAAAAGGGTCTTTTGGACGAGGTGGAGTTTGTTCACGTTGATGTTCCTGGTGGAGAGCACAAAAAGTCTGCGTTCCTCGCTAAGAATCCAAAGGGAACGGTTCCGGTCTTAGAGCTGGATGATGGGACGACAATATCCGAATGCACCGCGATTACAGAGTATCTTGATCATGTTCGTGATGAGCCGAAGTTGACCGGCCGATCAGCGAAAGAACGCGCCGTTATTCATATGATGCAACGGCGTGCGGAAGCTGGCGTGCTGGATGCGGTGGGATCATATTTCCAAAATGCAACCAAGGCTCTTGGGCCGGATATTACGGGTTACCAATGCTCTGAGTGGGGTAATCATCAGCGTGAACAGGCGTTGGCAGGTATGCGATATTTAAATGATGTTCTCAAAAACAGAGCCTTCTTGGCGGGGGACGACTTTTCAGTGGCGGACATCACAGAGTTTGCGGGTCTGGCGTTTGCTGACTTTGTTAAAATTGAAGTTCCTCAGGATTGCACCAACCTCAAAGAGTGGAATGAAAGAGTCGCTACAAGACCGAGCGTTGCTGGTTTGGCCTAGGAGCAGCCATTGTGGAATTAAACTCTGACTTTACAAAGCGTGTGTCTGTTCACGCCTCAAAGGTTGCTTGGCAACGATCACCTATGCCCGGTGTGGAAAGGCGTATGCTGGATCGCCTGGGCGGGGAGGTGGCGCGGGCCACAACCATTGTCAGGTTTGCTCCCGAAAGCAAATTCTCGCCTCACGTTCACACGGGAGGCGAGGAGTTTTTTGTACTTGAAGGTGTGTTTCAGGATGAACACGGTGACTTTCCTGCAGGCAGTTATGTGCGCAATCCGCCTCAATCACGTCACACACCAAGATCTGATGGGGGCTGCACCATCTTTGTGAAACTTTGGCAATTTGATCTGTCCGACCGTAAGCAGGTCAATATTGATACGAACAAGATTTCATTTGCCGCGGCGGTAGATCGCCAAGGTGTTGAGGAGATGAAACTATTTCATAACGATCATGAAGTGGTGCGGTTGGAACAATGGCGGCCGGGGCTTGTTGTTCAACTTGATGTTGCGTCAGGTCTGGAGCTTCTTGTTCTTGATGGTTCGTTTGTCGAGGGTGGGGAATTGTTTGTGAAACACTCGTGGTTACGTTTGCCACCTGGTGAGGCTAGTAGCTTGAGCGTAGGGATGGATGGCGCTCGCGTCTGGCTCAAGTCTGGGCACTTAGCCGAGACTCCAACGGCTCCAGAAGAGTGATGAAATGGGAATTGGATCAAACCATAATTTCGGGGTGAACAGTCCATAGGTTTTGGGCACGACTTTAGGGCGCGTGCAAAAGCAAAAAGAATGCGTTGGTCGTATGCAAGAAATCAGCTTGTGGGTTTCCTAAAAGTTCAAAGTGAACTTTGCGCTTCCTGAGTGTGCTTTGCGATCTTTGCTGAACTGACCATCATATCGGAAGCTCAAGGCACCGAGACTGTCATCTACGATATCGATTCCCGTGGAGATGCCCAGGGACACTTCATCTATGGTGCTTTTCAGTAAGAACGGAGATATGTCGTCCTGGGCTCCTGCAAATCGAACTGGGAGTTCCAAAGTGGTCGTGGGATTGAATGTCACGCTGATACCCGCATAGGGGCGCACTTCAGCGGTATCGCTAAGCCTGAGGCGTGCACCTAGTTCGAGACTTGGCGTAATGGCGACCATCCATTGTTTTGCGTCATTGACGGTTGCGTTTACGACGCCGGCACCGGTTTCGTTCAGGCTTATGATGTTTAGATAGGTGAGATCAACATCTACAGCCGGCTTCAAATAGATATTATTGCGGTCGAAAACATGCGCCCCGCGCAAACGCATAGCACCGTATGCAAGATCCATTTCACTTTGTGCAGATGTGCCGATAATTCCAGCAACTGGGAAATTGAGAGTTCGATTACCCTCATAGGTGCCGTAGCCGCCAGAAAGCACCAGGGCGACAAGTGAAGGACCTTGGACGTATTTTATGGCGATGCCACCTGAAAAGGTCCGACCATCATTCCAGTAACGGTCCTCGGAATTTGCTGAGCTTTGGCCATGTCCGCCCCCAAAGCCCAGGCGCCAATTGTCATCGAGGGCAAACTGTATTCCACCGGAAAACTGTGATGTGGTCTCACTATAGCCGACGCTGTCGTCGTTGCGGTTCTGTTGTACCGAAGTGCGCTCCGCTCGGGCCCAATAACATTGACCTTCTGAGATGGGAGAATAGGCTCCACTGGCCTGGCGGCAGCTCAACATTTTTTTGGGAAACTGCATGGTAAGATCGAAGAACGATGCCAGAGCCGCGATGTTTCCTTCCGGATTAATTGCCTCGATAGCCGCGAGATACTCGGCTTCGTTGGTGATGCTGGAAAGAGCCACGAAGAGAGGACTGAAAGCGATATCGCCGCCTTGCTTCAATATCAGATCGAGATAATTCGTGACTGCCTGCTGGTTTCTATCCAATCCTGGAACGTCGAAGTTATAGTTGAAGCCTAACTGAAGATTGTTGCCCTGTGTGATGAGTTCATAGTCGAGCACAATGGTATCAGATATTGAAAGGCCCGCCAGTGTGACGCCGGTGCCGGTTGAGACGATGGTGACCGGGGCAGCGATGTCCAGTTGTTTTATGTTGACGAGGAGTGTGCCGTCTAAAACGGCATTGCCGGTGACGTTCAACAAATCCGAAGCTGCCGGGGAAAAATCGAGATCAAATTTCAGTTGCCCCGTGGCTGTCTGGGTAAAATTTCCGCCTACGTTCGTGGTTCCGACAACACCATCACCGCCAGGGGAAAGTTGTCCTGAGTTCGTTAAGGTGCCACCGCCTAAAGCAATCTGCGCGTTAGATCGCAAACGACCGCTTGATTGATTGAGAAACGAGTTCAGGCCGGTGCCCAGGTCGATGTTACCTGTAACGAGGCCGCCGCTGGTCACTGAATCATCGCCCGTTGTACCTAAGATCGTGGTTCCACCGAGCGATGACAGGTTGCCTTGCGAGGTTAAGGTGTTTGCGCCACCACCAAGCAAGCGCACAGCCGCACCGGCACCTGTTCCGCCTTGAATGTCGACGCTTGCGATATTGAGGGTTAGGGCCCTGCCCGCATCGCCCTGCAGCCGGAATGCATCACTGTCTAAGCCAGCGACTGTCACAGCTTGGTTGCCCGTAACGGTGACCGTTCCACCTGTTCCACCACCAAGGCTGCTGGCGTAAACACCGTGGGCTCCTGCGCCGCCAGTTGAAATGGTGCTGTCTGCCGTGACGCTAACCGCTCCAGCGCCTGTGCCGACGCTTTCGGCACGTACTGCGTGAGCACGCGCACCGCTGGTCTGGAGCTGTCCGTTCAAGCCAACGGTTACTGCTCCGCCGGAACCACTGTTGCCTTTGCTAAGGGCGCGAACGCCGATGGAATCATCACCCATAGTTGAAAGTGTTCCGGGAGTTGTAACACTTCCAACTGCGACACTAACCGTGCCGCCATTTTGTCCGATGCTTTGGGCATCAATTCCATCGGCTTCGTCGCCGGCCGTCGACACACCCGTTAATGTGACAGAAACATTTCCCACTTGTTGCGTGCTGGCGGATTGGGCGAAGACTCCGTCTGAACCAAAGCCTGATGTGGCCACGTTGCCCGAGTGGGTGATGGTTACGTCGCTTGCATTGCCGCTGCCGCCGACGCTTCCAGCAAAACCAATGCCTATGCCAATGTCTCCAGCAACACCACCGCCGCCGCCGATGCTTTGAGCGAATATGCCTGATGACGCGTCGCCGGAGGTTGTAATTTGGCCTTCGGTGTTGATGGTAATTTCACCGCCAGACCCTGCGCCACCGCCGGGGCGGCCGAAGGCAAGTCCGATTCCGGTGTTCTTGAAGCCGCGCTTAACATTTCCTGCAACACCGCCGCCGCCGCCGATGCTTTGAGCAAAGATGGCATGGGCAGCTAAACCGGATGTTTGAACATTGCCAAACAGATCAATATTAACTGTGCCGGCATCACCAGCTGCTCCTCCAGCACCTCCTATGCCGATCCGACCAGTTTCACCAATAGCACCGTAACCACCAATGCCACCGCCAGCGCCGATACTTTGTGCAAAAATACCGAATGAGCCGTCACCTTGGGTCGAAATTGTCGTTGCATCACCTGTTCCTCGATCTCCACTTGTGATTTGGACATTATCACCATCGCCGCTTCCGCCTCCGCTTCCGCCAACATCAATGGTGAGGTTCTTGAAAAACTTCACCTTGTTCAATCCGGGTGTTGGAATTCCAAGGCCATGGGAACCATGACCTCCTTCGCCGCCGCCACCGCCGATGCTTTGGGCAAAAATTCCATAAGCGTCAGCGTTGGTTGTGGTGATATTGGCCTTGTTGTTGATTGTGACCGCCCCAGCGTCGTTGCCGGAGCCACCGTCACCGCCCACTGATAGTGTCAGAGACTTGTTGTCCTGACTGCCATCGCTTTTTCCGGTTGAACCTGCCTTGAGGAAAAGTGCCAGTGTGTGAGCGCTGCCTCCAACGCCACCGCCACCGCCAATGCTTTGCGCTTGAATGCCGTGAGCAGAGATACCAGAAGTGGTGATGATCCCATCGGTGTTTACGGTGACGCTTTGTGATGTGCCACCTGTTCCACCTTTGCCGCCGATGGCAACATCAAGATTGACAGCTTTTCCGGGGTCTGAGGCGCTGGTGGTCACGCCGATGCTGGCGGCAAAGCCTCCACTGCCACCGCCGCCGCCGATGCTTTGGGCAAAGACACCTTTGGCTTCATTGCCGGTGGTTGCGGCACCGCCATTGGCATTTGCCACAACTGATCCGCCTGTTCCACCACTGCCGCCACTGCCGCCAATTGTAACGTTCAGTTGTGTCGTACTGCCGCCGTTGGTAATGTCGAGGTCAATGGCCGCACCGCCGGTGCCTCCTCCTCCCCCCACACTTTGGGCGAAGATACCATGGGCGCGATCCCCTGCGGTTGTCACCAGTCCGTTGCTGAGCACCGTGACGTCGGCAGCGTTACCGCCACCGCCTCCTGAACCACCCAGGGAGAAGGTCAGATTGCGCGACTCGTTGCCGGAGAATGCTCCTGACAAGGCCATGCCACCTTCGCCGCCGCCACCGCCGATACTTTGGGCAAAGATACCGATGGCATCTTCACCGCCTGTTGTTACATTTGCATCAGCTCTTGCTGAGACATTGGAAGCGTTGCCACCACTGCCCCCTCCGCCGCCGATGGAAACGGAGATGTCTTTGCTGCCCGTTGAAGTTCCCAATGTACCGGCGAAGGAAAAGCCGCCATTGCCACCGCCACCGCCAATGCTTTGTGCCTGAATGCCGTGGGAACGTTTGCCTAAGGTTGTGATGATGCCGCGTGTTATCACGTCAACGGTGTTGGCATTGCCTCCGCCGCCGCCAGAACCACCGATTGTGACGCCCAGGTTAGGGTCGCTTCCCGTGCTTAAGGATGCGCTAAGCCCGAAGCCACCTTGACCGCCGCCACCACCGATGCTTTGGGAAAGAATTGCTGCGGAGAAGTCTCCTTGCGTGGAGGTTGCGCCATCTTGCGTCACTGACACAATGCCGCCTGTGCTTGCGGTTCCGCCTGATCCGCCAATGGAGACGCCAACGTCGGCACCGCTTTGAAGCGACATGGAAAAGGCACCTGAAAATCCACCCGAGCCGCCACCGCCGCCGACGCTTTGGGCAAATATCGCATTCGAGCTGGCGCCCAACGTTCCAACGCTGTTGTCACTGGTGACAGTAACATTGGCGCCATCGCCACCACCAGCACCGCTGCCTCCGATTCCAAGAGAGAGACCTGCACCGCCACTTGTGAGGGCGGCTCCGATGGCAAAGCCACCGTGGCCGCCACCGCCGCCAATGCTTTGAGCATGGATGGCGTTTGAAAGTATGTCGGCTGTGGTTACGGCTCCGTGCGCTTTAACAACCACGTTTCCACCGGCGCCGCCATTGCCACCGCTGCCACCGATGCTGAAGTCCCCAGATATACCGGTACCTATGGATCCGGCTACGGCGAAACCGCCATGGCCGCCGCCTCCGCCAACGCTTTGAGCGAAGATAGCGTGTGCGGCTTGGCCTGTGGTGCCGATGGTGCCGAAAGT
>JAJRZC010000349.1 GCA_024275435.1 Alphaproteobacteria bacterium | reverse complement strand
CGTATCTAAAGCAGGGTTTCCCGGAACAGTTATCTCTGAGATATCAAAATAACCCTCATGTGAGGTGTTATTCTTGAAAGCTGCATCACCACTGTTTCGGTCTAAAACAAAACTCTCATGGTACGTAGAACCATCTGGTGAAACCTTGAAGTGAAAGTCATCATCTCCCGTCGTGCCCATTTCCGCTCGACCAGAAAACCCCGTCTGAAAAAGAAACGAGGCTGTATCACTGGAAGCATTCTTATTGATCTTCGTTTGATGCCCGGCACCTTCATGATTCAATAGTGCAGCAGCCGATGAAACGGAAAATTTATTGATACCATCCGGCGTGGCGTTCACCCCCAGAAGCGGTAGCTCATCTGAAAACTCCAAAGACGTACCGCTCGTATTCACCTTGGCAATCTTGTCGCCAGCCCCAGTATAGTTAGGTGGCGTGTCGCTTAGCCCAGTAAACGTACTTGAACCACCTCCACCTCCACCTCCACCACCTCCACCTGAAGACAGCGCAACCCAGGAGGTCCCATCAAAGACAACGGCAATATCCTCGTCGGCAATCCACGAAATCCATCCTTCCCGCGGCAGATAAAACATCCACGCGCCATCTTGAAAGGCCGCTATCTCGCCAGAATGCCCGGCCCAGTCATCGGTAGCACTGACGCCCACCAAATATCGCTCGCCATCAACCGGTGAAACAGGAGGCGTAGAAAGATCTCTATCCAACACAAAAAGCTGAACAATGGCATCCAGACCACGAATAGCTTCATTATGCGTGACATGCTTTTGAGCTTGCGCAGCCACAATATAAGGCAACACAAGGTTTGGCGTATCACTCATGGAAAGGGTCCCCACTGTTAAAAAAAAACACTATGGAGCAATTGAAACAGACAAAAACTCCACGGGGATAATATAGAATGCTAAAACACCAATCTCACAAAACACTCCAAAATGACACGCCCCACAAAACTTCTGCCATTGTGCTATCTTGGTAACCAGAGCAACCATCGGCCCACCAACCCAAAGGCTTGAAAACATCTCCGATAAATCAGCGATATCAATGCCACCTCAAGATCTAAAACATAAAAAACTCCAACCACCTTCTGAGCAACTCCTTGCTCACCTGACAAAACTCGTTGGTAAAAATAACGCCATCACAGACCCCCAACTTCAAAAGCCCTATCTGCATGAGTGGCGCGATCGATATATTGGTCGCACCCCGATCCTGCTTCGTCCAGACACCACCGCTCAAGTCTCAAAAATTCTCAAAGCTGCAAACGAAGCCTGCGTCGCAGTTGTCCCGCAATCGGGAAACACGGGCCTGGTAGGTGGTCAGATACCAAGTGAGGATGGAACCCAGATCCTGTTAAATATTTCCCGATTGAATCGCTTTCGTTCCATCGCTCCAAACAAACAACACATGACAGTGGAAGCCGGCGCAACCCTCACTGAGGTCCAACAAAAAGCCCAGTCGTTGGACAGGTTGTTTCCCCTTGCCATGGCATCCCAGGGAAGTTGCCAGATCGGCGGCAATATCGCCACCAATGCAGGCGGCCTCAACGTCCTTGCCTATGGGTCAACCCGAAATCTCGTTTCAGGACTTGAAGTCGTCTTGGCGGACGGCCGCATATGGAACGGTCTTAAGTCGCTAAAAAAAGACAACACCGGTTATGATTTAAGAGACTTGTTCATCGGTTCCGAAGGCACGCTCGGCATCATCACCGCAGCTGTTTTAAAATTGTATGCCCGCCCAAAAGATACAGCGACGGCATTTCTCGCCCTTGATGATCTGAATGCCATCGCCAGCCTGTTTGAGTACGTCTCCTTGAACGCTCGCTCCAACCTGACTGCCTTCGAGTTCATGCCGGCAATCGCAATGGAGTTTGTCACCGCCCACATCCAGGCAGCCCGCCTGCCACTCAGCTCTCGACACCCCTGGTACGTGCTGATGGAAATCTCCGAGTTCGCCTCTCAGACAAACGCTCAGCTAAGACTCGAAGAGCAGGTAAATTTCGCAATGAAACAAGGCGACGTGAAAGATGGCGTCATAGCATCCTCCTTGAAACAATCCTCCGAGATTTGGCGGCTTCGCGAAACCATTTCAGAAGCTCAAAAACCCGAAGGAGGAAGTATCAAGCACGACATATCAGTCCCAATCGAAAGCATCCCGAATTTCATCAACACCGCATCAAGGATTGTCGAACAAATTTGCCCCGGTGCCAGACCGGTACCCTTCGGTCACTTCGGAGATGGCAACATCCACTACAACATCTCTCAACCACCTGGAATGGACAAAACCGACTTCCTCGCGCTGTGGGAAACGATGAGTGAAGCAATCCATGAACTCGTCACAAAAATGGATGGTTCCATTTCTGCCGAACATGGCATCGGGCGCATGAAAAAAGACAGCCTGATCCGCCATAAAAGCCCGGTTGAATTACAGACAATGAGAGCGATCAAAGAGGCGCTAGACCCGAAAGGCATCCTCAATCCTGGAAAGGTTCTTTAAAGCCCTTAATGTTCACCTATTCACGTCTAGACTACCGGCGCCCCGTACCCATAGCTGTAAGGCACAGGCCCCGAAAACGCGATCACATCGCCATCATCCAAAACAACGTCCAGATTGACCTGCTCACCCACAAGGCCAGATGTCACAT
>JAJRZC010000348.1 GCA_024275435.1 Alphaproteobacteria bacterium | reverse complement strand
ATTGTGCGGGCTGTTGATGTGCGGGTCATTGGATCTCTCCTGGGTTTTGGGGTTGGCGTGTTCGCCTCTCTTGAAAACCAATCTAGGAGAACCCTCGGGCCCTGGCTGTCTCCCAAGGAACGAGGGGGAAACTTTTTATTTATTGTCTATGATAGGGGTGTCGCGCGATGATTGTCGTGGCGCGGTAGAGTTGCTCAGCGAGTACGATGCGAGCGAGCCCGTGTGGCAGGGTCATGGGCCCCAGCGATAAAGAGATCTTGGCGTGGCGTTTCAGCAGGGCGCCATGTCCATCGGCTCCACCAATAACAAAGGTCATGGAGCTGAGACCATCGTCGCGGGAACGCAAAATGAAATCTGAGAAATCCTTGCTGCTGTAGGTTTTGCCTCGCTCATCGAGGGCAACCAGATAGCCAGAATTATCAGCACACTTCATAAGTCGCTCAGCTTCATCATCTTTGCGAGCATTTGCGGACCTGGCACGGCTTTCGGGAAGTTCTTGAAGTTTCAAAGGACCAAGAGCATGTGCGCGTCCCAGAACTTCGAATCGTTCAACATAGTTTTGAAAAAGCAAGCGGTTTGGGCCGTCTTTCAATCTACCAATGGCGAGTATTTCAATGCGCATCATAGGGTTCTCTAAGGAAAGGGGGACCAAAAGCGAAACCACCGTTGGTTATGCGTAAAAACGGTTTGATTGTAATACTCTAGTAAATACAAGCGCTAAGAGTGCATTGTTACCCCAAAAAACACGCGGCCTATATGCAACGGTTTTAAGAAAAACAATCCATATGGCTCGAGTGCTTTGAACTTGCACGTCAATAGAACAATCATAACAATGATAACCCCGGTGATTCGCACGTCCGGGCGATCTGGTGATCCATTTGTACAAATTCACAAGGTTCAGGATTTTGAGCTTTGGCAACGTGTACTTGAGAGTCCCCTATCAGGTCATGTGAATCCTGCGTGGTTCAAGGATGAGGAAGCGCGACGTATGTCCGTAGCGACGAAGAAATCGCACAGCCCCAAAGCGGTGAGCATGGAGCTGTCTGCTGTGCGCGGGGCGATCCTGGCACGGATCGCTTGCTCGGGCGGGGCGACGCGCGCTCAAATCGTAAAAGACTTGGGCCCCCTGGTTTCACACAAGCTTTCACCGGCTGAATGGCGTGAAACGGTTGGCACCCATACAGCAAGCTTTTTAGAGCTCGGGTTATGTAAGGAAACTCGAGGAAAAATACGGGCGAGCAACAAAGGAAATACTGCAGCGGAAGCTTTCCTGCGCTCCAAGAATGCAAAATCTACTATTTCCTGGGCAGACTTGCGCGATGGTCGGCTTATGGCAAGAGCATTGGATCTTGACCGGATCGGCCCGACAATCTTGGACACACTTGCCAAGCCTGAAGGTTTGCGCGCTATCATTTTGCAAAAGTCCTTTGGTCTTAAGGTCAAGTCTGGGCAAACAGCTTCCAATATGCGTGCCGCATTGGCGCTGGTGGCGCTGGAACGTGCCTTTGGAAATAAGATAAAAACCGGCTTGGGTTCAGGTGGCGGGTTTTCAGCAAAGGCAGGCAGGCTTCTGGCCGGTCAGCTTTCCTCGAAGCCGCGAGATTTCGGCACCGATGTTCGTCTTATTACGGCACTTGCTGCAGAAGCGGTTGATGCGCGTCAAACAGACACGGAAGCGCTGCGCTTAGCAGTTTTGCGAAGGTTCATAAGTCAGGATTTCTCAAAGACACTGGGTAAGGCGCCGAAAATATCTGCTCGTGCACCTGCT
>JAJRZC010000025.1 GCA_024275435.1 Alphaproteobacteria bacterium | reverse complement strand
ACAGTCCGGCTAATTTGCGTAACGCGATGGGAAACCGTTGGGTTCAAGCGGCTTTTCTGGAAAGACGATTCCGGTACCAACAAGAAATAAATAATTGTCGCCGCAGTCGCAGCTAACAGCACGAGCCCCGCTGCAAAATACATTTTCTGAAGTTGAAACGGTAAGATGAGAAACGGAGTTAGGATCGTGTAGATGACGCCAATCTTAATGGGCCAGGAAGAACCTTTCCGAACGCGATCCGCATAAGGGTTCGTTTTGCCACCACCAAGAGAGCTTTGTTTCAATCGCGCCATTATGTATCGCACAGAATTGGGAAGCCACAACAGACGACCGATACCAATAAGCAGCTCAATGTGCTCAACAGGAAAATCGAGCCAATACCCACCTTCGTGGGCCATTTCAAAATTTGGATCACGCGCTTTATCATTCACAAACTGATGATGCGCCAAGTGATGCAGACGGAATGTGTACGTCGACGTAAAAATGGGAAACGCAGCAAACCAATCCGAAACAACTTCATTGAGAATACGATTCTTAAACAGGATATGATGCGTTCCCTCATGCACCACGCCACCAAACTGATGCTGAGTTCCACCCATAATAAAAACCGCAACGATCGTAGCAGGAATGTTCCACCACCAGGAAAGCCCGGCATCCGCCACCAAACCATAACTCCATATGGTCAAGCCAACCGTTGCAATGAGAACAGCATAGACCTGGGCCAGATAATAAAAGTTGGTCCAGTTGTCTCGCGCCTTCAATGTTTCAATGGCCTGCCGACGTTCTTCTTTGCTCATCAAAGAACCAGCATCCATAGTCCCAGCAGACTCAACAGATAAACTGCTTGTCATTGCCTCACACTCCGTGAATTCATTTCGTTCAAAACCGAATTACCCAGGCATCATAACACCTGTCGATACTCTATTTATTGTTCTCTATCAATCCATTACAGCAAACAAGTAAAAATGATCGAAACATTTGATACTCATAAAAAATTCTAAAAAAGCACTGTTTTTGCGTTGTTCAAAATAAGCAAAAAAATATAACAGCAATATATCCCATAAAATCCCATTGAAAATACAATCGCCAAGTCAAAAAGTAACTGTTGAGTGATCACATCCATAAGCAAAGCTAATCAAAAAAACTAAGCCGCGCACATGTTAACCAACATTTAATTCTAGGCTAATCACACAACCACTCAGCGGTCCTGGTCATGGGCCAATTTGCCCCACAGCCTGAATGCAGCAAATCAAGAGGATCTGAGCACATGAAATCCAGAGCACTGGCTGGCGAATTCATAGGTACATTCACGCTCATTGCTGCGATATTAAGTGCATCTTTAGCCAATCACTCACAAGCCGATGGACTGCTCACGCTGTCTCTTCTCATCGGACTATCCTTAATCGTCATGACCCATGCGCTCTTTAACATCAGCGGCGCGCACTTCAATCCTGCCGTAACACTCGGCCTTGTTGCCAGCGGGCACTTTGATACAGCGGACGCCGTCGGCTATGTTATTGCCCAAACACTTGGCGCTTTGGCAGCTGCCGCGCTATTTATCGGCCTCCTTGGAGCAACGGGGACCGTGCCCCTCGAACAAACCTCCGCACTCATCAACGGCTACGGTGACAACGGCCGCGCCACCCTTTTGATAACGGGCCTCATTGAGATATTGTTCATGGCTCTATTCATGATTGTTTATATGGGCTCGACATCCCAAAACGCCTTTGAGGGCTCACCTGCAATTGCAATCGGTCTGGGTTTCGCGCTGCTTTACTTAACAGCCTCTCAAGTCTCCAGCGCCTCCCTTAATCCAGCCCGATCAAGCGCAACAATTCTTCTTGCCCAACCTTCTACCTGGGCCCAGCTTTGGTTGTTCTGGGTCGGCCCCATAACAGGAGGAATCATCGGCGGCTTGACTGCAAAATGGCTCTTTGACGAATGATTCTTTATCTCCAAAGAACCCAAGGCACACAAAAGCTCTGCAGAAAATCAGATGGGTCAGGATAACTAAAAAACGCCCTTTAGCCCTAAAAAATCAACCAATAAGTCACATAATATGTTGAAATTCAGCGTTGTGAGAGCCTAATCCTTGCGTTTCAGTGCAACCTGTGTAACGCCTCAATTGCCGCGAGCGCGCGGGGCCATGCCTCAACTGCTGACCCCGTTCAAGGCTCCTAATCTCTTCAAGCTGTGTTTGGCTGTTGAAGGGTGCACCACCTCAAGTCTTGGGAAAACAAAAAACAGTCGGGTACAATTTCCTGATAAATTTTCTCAGGTTTCAGTTGAAATTTGAGGTCGTAGCCATTCTTTCTTTCCCCAAAAAAACACAGCCCGAAGAAGGGTTATTTCTACCAAGGGGAAAACAGCTTTTAGTTTTCAGGGATTCCCTGGCCCTGCGCTCCTTAAATTTAAATCGCTGCTGCAAGAACAGGCCACTAATGGCCCTTTCAAGCATGACAGCCAAACAATACGACCATGGAGACAAAGTCACTTGGTTACCAAAACCTTTGCCGACCTCGGCCTAAGCCCGAAGGTCCTCGCTGCGATTGAAGCCGCAGGTTATACAATCCCCACCCCCATTCAAGAAGCGGCAATACCCGTTGCTCTAACGGGCCGTGATGTTCTTGGTATCGCGCAAACCGGTACGGGCAAAACAGCGTCCTTCACGCTACCGATGATATCGCGTCTTGAAAGCGGACGTGCCCGGGCGCGTATGCCGCGTTCTCTCATCCTCGCTCCCACCCGTGAACTCGCCACGCAGGTTGCAAAGAGCTTTGAAAATTACGGCATCAATCACAAAATGAACGTCGCTCTTCTCATCGGCGGCGTGTCCATGAACGATCAGATAAAAAAACTAGACCGCGGCGTCGATGTTCTCATCGCCACCCCAGGTCGAATGCTGGATCATTTTCAACGTGGCCGCTTAATGTTGATGGGCGTGGAAATTCTCGTGATCGACGAAGCCGACAGGATGCTCGACATGGGCTTCATCCCAGACATCGAGAAGATCTGCAAACTTCTGCCACCTCGCCGTCAAAGCCTGTTCTTCTCGGCAACCATGCCCGACGAAATCACACGCCTTGTAAAAACATTTATGAAAGATCCAGAACGGATCGAAGTTGCTCGTCCTGCAACCACTGCCAAAACCATCACACAGCTATTTCGCTATTGTGCCGGTTGTACTGAAAGTGAAAAACGCGAAATACTACGCCAGCTCATCGCTCAACAAGAAGTCAAGAACGCAATCATTTTCTGCAATCGCAAACGCGATGTAGCAATTCTTTATAAATCACTGACCAAACACGGCTTTAATGCTGGTGCGCTGCATGGTGATATGGACCAATCAAACCGCACCGAAACCCTGGAAAAATTCCGTTCTGGAGAAATCCAACTTTTAGCAGCCAGCGATGTTGCCGCCCGGGGCTTAGACATCCCAGATGTCTCACATATCTTCAACTTCGACCTTCCCTGGCAGGCTGATGATTACGTCCATCGGATCGGACGCACCGGCCGCGCTGGAAAACAGGGTATATCAACCTCTCTCGTCACCTGGGACGACTTTAAAGTCTTAGAATCCATTGAAAAAATAACAGGCGACAAACCCGAATGGATTGGCGAGCCCCCCACAGCGGAAGATATTACCCAAGGTCTCGACGATAAGAAGAGACGCCGTAGCGGTGCGACTCGAGGGCGCAAACCCGCAAGTCGCAGCAGTGGCAGCGGAACCAGCTCCAGCGAACGCCCCGCACGCTCACGAAGACCAGCTCAAAAATCCTCCAGGCAGGCGCACACTGCTTCAACTCCGGATCAAACCAAGGCGGCACCCAAAACACCCTTGAATGACAAAGATGAAAACTGCTCTCAGTCGCAGTCACAACAACCAGAAGCTTGTTCCGTCCAACCTGATGTACAAACGCAGCCCGCCGCTGCAGAGCCAAAACGCCGCCGAACCGAAAGACGCCCGAGAAAGGCTAAAAAAACGGATAGCCGGCAACCTCGTCAAGCTGCAAAGACAAGACCCGGCTCTGAAGCGCCACAAACCGCACACTCCAAAGGCTTTGCCGACAACATTCCAGATTTTCTAAAACGTCCGGTCCGCCGCCCGGTCAAAACAACGACCGAATAACAACTCGCCATGAACTCGAAAAGTGTTGTTTTTTGCTTTCACGATTTTTGAAAAACCGAATTTCTTGGCTAAAATCCACTATCAGGCTCTGCGAGATAAGCCGCCTCTGCCGCCGTCGTGACACGCCCTAAAACACCATTACGATGGGGGAAACGACCAAACACGGCAATCACCTTTCGGTGCGCCTCTGCATATTGCAAATTGGTATCGTTACCCAGTGTTGCAATAAGCTCAACAGCCCTGTCTTGATCCGCCAGAACTTCATTATGTTCAAACGGCAAGTAGACAAACAGCCGCTGATCTTCCGGCAGGTCCAGATCCAATCCACGTTCAATTCCTTCACGCGCCAAGCTCAGCGCCTGAGGGTCACTCTCGAACGCACGCGCAGAATTGCGATAGATATTTCTGGAAAATTGGTCCAGCACAATTACACTTGCAAGCAGAACACTGCTTGAGCGCAAGTTTGCTTCATTGAGTGTACCGGAAATCTCGAAGTGAAGATCTGAAAATCGTGCCGAGATAGCCTCATCAACTGAACTGTTGACCCGAAACCAATCTTCAGGTGCAAGCTCTTCGAACCAGAAAGCCAAAACCTGTTCAACCCAGCGTTCTCGACACACTATAGAGCCCATATCCACCCCCCTATTTGTCTCACTGAACCGCAAACGGGTTGATCAACACTTCCTCTTTCCAAGGTGCCTGTAGCCTGCACCCAGGAAAATCAGCCCTTAGCAAAGTCTCTCAATACGACCCGTCATCCTTCTATTTCGCTCAACTTTTCTTGCGATACTGGCATCAGCTCAACACTTTCACCGCATCCACAGGCACTTTGCTGGTTCGGATTATGAAACACGAACCCCGAAGACAGTTTGTCTTTCTGGAAATCCATACTGGTACCCAGCAGATACATCACTGCAGTTGGCTCAACAAGAACCTTAACACCATTGTCTTCGACCACATCATCGAATTTGTCAGGGGTTTCCACCCACTTCATAGTGTATTCCATCCCTGCACAACCACCCTTCTTCAGCCCGATACGCAACATCCCATCCGATGACCTTGACGCAGCCAGCTCAGCCAGGCGAGCAGCCGCCGCATCAGTAATGGTCATGAGTTTTGGTCGTGATTGTAGTGTTGCCATCTCTTTGGCCCATCTTTGCTTTCAGCAAGAGAGGAGCAGGTCCTCCAGCTATTGATCTTAACCGTCGTTCGTTCCAACCATCAAAACATATTCAGCGCCAAACGCGCTTCATCCGACATCCGACTCATATCCCAAGGCGGGTCAAAAACGAGATTCACTTTAACCGTGCCAACGCCTGCAACCGATGCCACAGCATTTTCCACCCAAACGGGCATTTCTCCAGCCACCGGGCAACCCGGAGCGGTCAATGTCATAACCACATCAACATCGCGATCATCACTGATATCAACACGATAAATAAGACCCAGTTCATAGATGTCAGATGGAATTTCAGGGTCATAAACCGTCTTTAGCGCCGCGACGATATCCGTTCGCAAACGCTCAAACTCTTCATCAGACAAATCACCAGGCGCTGTAATTTCCGCAGCACCCGGAGGCAGACCCTCTTCAGTGGAACCAACTGATTCTTTTTCCGCCTCACCACCATCAGGAGCAGCGGCTTGCTTGGAGTCTTTCTCAAGCGAAGTGTGCTCAGAGACTTCGGGCATCTTCACCAATTCGAGAGTGTCGCGTTCTTGTGAATTATCAGTCATGGCCAACACTCCTGCCGTTCGACGATTTAGCCAAAAAAATCACGTGCTCTGTCCAAAGAATCAGCAAGCACATCCACTTCATGCTGCGTATTATACATTGCAAACGAAGCCCGACATGTCGCCGAAACACCCAACCGATCCATCAACGGTTGGGCACAGTGATGGCCGGCACGAACCGCAACACCCGACCGATCAATAATCGTCGATATATCATGCGGATGCAGCCCATCAATACTGAACGAAATGATTGCCCCTTTACCTGGGGCTTTTCCATGGATAGTCAACCAATCAAAAGCCGCCAACCGCTCTTGCGCATACTCCAGCAACATGGCTTCATGGGCTGCAATTTTCTCGCGACCAAGCTGCATCATATAGTTTAGCGCCGCTCCAAGGCCAATAGCTTCCACAATGGGCGGGGTCCCAGCCTCGAATTTATGCGGCGGCGGACCATATGTCACCTCATCCACGCTAACCCGCTCGATCATCTCGCCACCACCCTCATAGGGGTCCATGGCCTCCAGATGCTCTCGTTTAGCGTAAAGCACACCGATCCCGGACGGCCCATAGGTCTTGTGCGCGGTAAACACGTAAAAATCGCAGCCAAGCTCCTGCACATCAACAGGCATGTGAACAGCCGCCTGGCTCCCATCCACCAGCACGGGAATCCCTCGTGCATGCGCAATGCGCACGATTTCTTTGATGGGAACAACAGTCCCAAGCACGTTCGACATATGTGTCAGCGCCACCATCTTGGTGTTCGGACCCAGAAGCTGTTCGAATTCCTCAATGAGAAACACGCCATCATCTGAAACCGGCGCCCATTTCAACACCGCCCCCGAGCGCTCGCGATGATAATGCCAGGGCACGATATTGGAGTGGTGTTCCATGATCGACAAGACAATCTCATCGCCCTCGCCAATAACCTTCCCGCCAAAGGACTGGGCCACAAGGTTGATGGCACTGGTCGCATTCCGTGTAAATATAATCTCATCTGTAGAAGGTGCATTCAAGAAACGGCGGGTGGTTTCTCGTGCCTCCTCAAAGCGCGCCGTCGTCGCATTCGACAGATAGTGCAGACCACGATGCACATTCGCGTACTCAAAGCGGTAGGCGTGGTCCATCGCCTCAATAACCGCTAAAGGCTTTTGCGCAGAAGCCCCGTTATCGAGAAATACCAGCGGCTTGCCATAGACCTCCCGAAACAGGATGGGAAAATCCGCACGAACGCGATCCACATCAAGCGCACCATTGTCATGCACCTTAGTATCCATGATTTCTTTCTGGTCCGCCTTGCCTGCCATCACATTCCTAAGATATCTTGCATAAATGGATGCCTATCCACCATGCGAACCAACCCAAGCACTCACAATAGATTGTAAAGCCTGTTCAATAGATTCATTCTCTACCGCTTCAAGAGCCTCACCAACAAAAGACTGCACGAGAAGCTCACGCGCTTTCGGTAAGGGAATGCCCCTTGAAAGGCAATAGAACAATAGATCCTTGTCAATCTCAGCCACAGTTGAGCCATGGCCGCAAATCACATCATCGGCATAAATCTCAAGTTCTGGCTTGGAATCAAATTCCGTTTCCGGTGACAACATCAAGGCCTGTGCCATCTGTTTGCCGTCGGTCTTCTGGGCATCTCTCTGGACAATGACCTTGCCCTGAACAACCCCGCGCGCTTGATCTTCCAAAACGCCTTTAAACAGCTCCCGACTTTCACACCCAGGCACTTGGTGGTCAATCACCATGGTATTATCGATGTGCTCACTCCCGCGCGCGAGAAAAGCGCCTGATAAATTGAGCTTGGCATCTTCACCAATAAATTTCGCCAACACATCATTGCGCGCCAGCGAGGTTCCTTTCACAAACAGAAACCCACTATAATCGGCATCTTCCCGAATTTTCACAATCCAGTTGGAAAGATGCACCTTTTGACCGTCTTCTAGCACGCACTTTACGTGCTTGAACTTCGCACTTCCGCCAACTTCAACATCACACATTGTGTTGGTCTGCCCCATGGAGGCCGTCCCATCCAAGCTGACAAAGACCTCAAGCAAGGTCGCATCAGCATCTTTGCCGACACGCACTGAGTTACGCGTCGCAGTCCAGCCAGCTTTTTCCGATGCGTCCAGATGCACAACCATAATTGGCTTGTCGAACGTAGCTCCATGAGCAACCTTTATTACGTAACCATCCGTCGCATAGGCTGTGTTAAGCGCACGGATAGCATCCGCATCAGCCGCCAGAGACAAATCGAAATCATCCCGCTCACCCGTTGTCAAAAGCTGTGCAAATGACAAAAAGCTAAACCCCTTGGCTCCTGAATAATTCGACAGATCCGAACAGTACACACCGTCCACAAAAACAAACAGGTACGAATCAATATCCCCCAGCGGTCCAAGTGCTCTCTTAAGGTCACCAGAACTGATCTTTCGTGTCGTATTACCGTTTATCAAAGGCAATGGATCAGAAATGGAATTACGCAAATCCGTATATTTCCATTCCTCGATCCGACGATGAGGCAAACCCTGTTCGGCAAATCTCGCCAAGGCAAGCTCCCGCTCAGCCAAAACGAACGGCCCACCGGGAAGAGTTGCACTAATCTTGGAAAAATCATCGACAAAAGCCTTTTCAGCCCTCGTTTTGGTCAACGTTCCACTCATGCCACTCATGCCGCCTGCCCCGAATATGCTGCATAACCTGACTTCTCAAGCTCCAGAGCAAGTTCTTTGCCACCGGTTTTCTGGATTTTACCATGTGCAAGAACATGTACCTTGTCTGGCACGATGTGATTCAAAAGGCGCTGATAATGCGTAATAACCACCATCGCACGATCCTTGTTGCGCAACTTGTTGACACCATCAGAAACAATCTTGAGCGCATCGATATCAAGTCCAGAATCCGTCTCATCGAGTACACACAAGGTTGGCTCTAACAAAGCCATCTGTAAAATCTCGGAGCGCTTTTTCTCACCCCCGGAAAAGCCCACGTTCACCGGGCGTTTCAGCATCTCCACATCGATATGAAGCTCTTTGCCCTTTTCCCGCACCAAGCGCATAAAATCAGGAGTCGATAATTCCTCCTGCCCACGCTTCTGGCGTAAAGCATTTAAAGCCGTGCGTAAAAACGTCAGCCCTGCAACACCGGGAATTTCCATCGGATACTGGAAAGCCAGGAACACACCGTTAGCTGCGCGTTCATCAGGCTCTTGATCAAGCAGCGATTTCCCATTCCATAACACATCACCTTCCACCACCTCGTAGTCGTCGCGCCCTGCAAGTACATAGGCAAGCGTCGACTTGCCCGATCCATTGGGTCCCATGATGGCATGCACTTCACCTTTGGGAACCACAAGATCGATACCCTTGAGGATCATCTTGTCCTCACTCGCGATCTTCACATGCAGGTTCTTGATTTCAAGCATTCTCAATTATT
>JAJRZC010000347.1 GCA_024275435.1 Alphaproteobacteria bacterium | reverse complement strand
GTGTGTTTTACAGCTCGTGGCGCTTCTGCTTTGCGGGTGGCGAGGGAGCGACCAGGACTAGCTGTGTTGGGTTTGACCCCGGTTCCTTCTGTTGCACATCGCATGTCGATCGTCTGGGGTGTTCAATCTGTTTTGACAAGTGATCCTGAAAACCTCAGTGACATGGTGAGAAAAGCCTGTAACATCGCCTTTCAGGAGGGGCTCGTGAAAGCAGGCGAAGGCATCTTGGTTCTTGCCGGGGTTCCTTTCGGGTCCCCTGGTTCCACCAACATGATCCGCATAGCTTTCGTGAATGCGAATGGCGACCCTGTGGATGGCGAATAGAACTCTGGTGATGGATTGTTTTTATGACAGGCTGGGGCTTTCTAAACTGGCTTCACAATCCGTTTCGTGGTTTTCTGGCATTCTCATAGGGTCGGCTTTTTTAAACAACAGCTTTAAACATTGGTTTTTAGCTGATTGGATTGACGAATGCCTCTCACAATGGTCTACCGCAATCTATGCTTGAATCGACCAAACGTTTGAAATGGCCCAATATTCCAACAGCGCTTACCATTGCCCGGATGTTTGCGGTGCCGGCATTGATTGCCTGCCTCTATCTGTTGGAAAATGGTCTTATTGATGAGAATGTCGCGCGCTGGTCGGCGTTTGCTCTTTTTGTCGTGGCCTCGTTTACCGATTGGTTGGATGGACACTTGGCGCGTCGTTGGAAACAACAATCAACACTTGGCGCCATGCTCGACCCAATTGCGGATAAGCTTCTGGTGGGTGCAACCCTCATGATGCTGGTTTATGACCGTACGCTTTCAGGATCGGCAATTATTCCGGCAACGATCATTCTTTGCCGGGAAATACTCGTTTCGGGACTGCGGGAATTCCTGGCTTCACTCAATGTCAAAATTCTGGTTACTTTTCTGGCCAAGTGGAAAACATTCCTGCAATTCCTGGCGCTGGCGCTTTTGCTGATTGGGCCTAAGCTTGAAACCCAAGTTCCTGGCATAACCTTTTTTGCCATAGTACTCTTGTGGCTCGCCTCCATCTTGACGCTTTGGACGGGGGCGGATTACCTACGTGCCGGTATTGACCACGCAACGCGGCGTGATCCGCAGTCGTAAGGTGGGCAAATGTTGGACCAACCCATGACACCTAATAGCAGAAACTGTAAAATTTTATATTTCGCATGGGTACGCGAAAAGATGGGGCGCGGCAGTGAAGAGATTGAAATCCCATCATCTGTTTTGACGGTTGGTGACCTTATCTTCTTTTTAAAATCAAAGGGCGGCGAATATGCTCTGGCACTGGAGAACGAGAGCGTTATCCGCGTCGCGCTGGATCAGGCCCATGCAAGCCGAGAAACCAAGCTAGGACAGCCGCGAGAAATCGCTCTTTTCCCCCCGGTCACGGGAGGCTGATTGTGAGTGTTCGACTCCAAAGGGAATCGTTTGATATCGGCGCGGAACTCAAAGCCTTGCGCGGTGACAACTGCGATATTGGAGCCGTTGTTTCTTTTACAGGTTCTGTTCGCGGTACGGTTGGGGGCGGCGACCTGCTGTCGATGACGCTTGAGCACTATCCCGGCATGACAGAATCCGAGCTTAGGTTGATCGAAGATGAAGCCTTAAAGCGTTGGTCTTTGGAGGCCAGCTTGATCATTCATCGTTATGGGACCCTAGAGCCAGGGGAGGACATTGTTCTGGTTGCAACCGCATCCCCCCATCGTGCTGAAGCTTTTGAAGCTGCGCAATTTATAATGGATTACCTCAAAAGCCGGGCCCCATTTTGGAAAAATGAAACGTTACGTGACGGGAAAAGTGGTTGGGTGGATGCTCGCGAAGGCGATAAATCTGCTGAGGAACGCTGGAAAACATCCTAGTTTCAATAGCTTCTTTCGATATTTTAAGCTTCACGAAGGGAGGATCAAGTTAAGTCTCTATTAACCCTATCGCTGTCATAACCATAACAATGCCTTAATGAGCACCCGGAAAAAACCATCTTCTAAGACCACTGCTATGGGTTCAAACATAGGTTGGGTCAGTAAAGCGTAGACGGGGGTCAAACGTTGAACCACAAGAAACATCCGTTCGGTCTTTACCGTTCGATGCAAACATTCTTTTTTGTCAGTGTTCTGTTGACGGTTCTGCCTCACGTGTCTGGCAGCAATGGTTCGGCTCTGGCAACGGAACTAAATTCAAGTGGTGGGGTCTCCGCCCTGCGTACACGCTTCCTTATCGGCGTTCCCAAAAACACAAAATTCAGCGTGCAAGCCCTGCGAAACCCAAATCGTGTGGTGGTGCAATTGCCTGATGTCAAAATCAACCTTCCACCTCAACCCAAGGGCGGGCCCATTGGTCTTGTGCGCTCCTTTTCCGCTGGTAAGGCTGGAACTAAGCGCTCGTTGGTGGTCATCAACGTAACTGAGCCTGTGATTGTGGGCAAAGCCACCCTTGAACCCACCGGAAATGGTAAAGGTGCCTATCTCACACTGGATATCGATCCAGTGGAAATTCCAACTGCTCCTGTGGCGTCATCCACTGCCTTGGCTACCGAAAAATTTGGCAAACCATTTGGTTTGGGGGCTGCGGGCCTCCAACCACCAACGCCAAGATCAGCCCAGTCGCCGGCTGAACGCGCAGCCAGAATGGTGAAACCGACAATCGTCATTGATCCGGGCCATGGCGGAGAAGATTCTGGTGCCAAGAAAAATGGTGTTGTTGAAAAGAATGTTGTTTTGGCTTTCTCTCACATCCTGCGAGAAATGCTGGAAAAGACAGGCCGCTACAATGTGCTGATGACGCGTTCCACTGATGAGTTCATCACCTTGGGGGGACGTGTTAAATTTGCGGAAAAGCATAAGGCGCATTTATTTATCGCCGTTCATGCTGATTACGCCCGTTCCAAAGCTCGTGGTGCAACAGTTTATTCCTTGCGGGATTCTGTCGCCAAGTCTCTTGAGCGTTCCGCTAAAAAGAGAGCTGCCAAAATCGTCGACTTATCGGGGAAGAATTTTGCAGCAAGCCCTGCGGCAGGATCTGACCGCAGTATCGTTCGTGATTTTCTTGCGGATCTTGCGCGCAACGATGTGGACATAACACGTGAGCGCACCAATCAGGTTTCGCGCTCGATCGTATCTTTCATGGGTGGCAGCACCAATTTGCGTCATGACCCGCACAAGACCGCTGCGTTCCGTGTTTTGAAAACGGCCCAGTTTCCTTCCGTTTTGATTGAACTTGCCTACGTGACCAACAAGAAGGATGCGCGAAACCTGACGTCAGATGCATGGCGCAGGAAAGTTGCCGGCTCACTTGTAACCGCCGTGGATGATTATTTTACCTCTGAAATCGCCAACCTTCCGATGTAAATCGTATATCGATTTTGAAGAATTGAATCTGGCAAATTGCCAATAAAAAAGGCCGACGATTAAGTCGGCCTTTTTTATTGTTCTAGCCTGAAATTTTACAAAATCCAAAAAAGAAAAGAATTTGGATCAGCATTCAGGCCCGAGCCAAGTTAAGCGCAACTTGGAGGATGCATAGGTTTGAGACGCCACAAGAGAAGAAACATCCATGTTGGTTCCAATCTTTCTTCGAAAATACTCATAAGACGCAACTGTGAGCGAACTGGAACCGTCTTGGGATGAAGCTTTTGCATAGAGCTCTCCATCAGCGTTTAAAAGCCGTGACCGACGCCCCTAAAGGCATACTTCACCTCTTTCATGCCAAGCCAAGCTTAACGCCCTCGCGAAACGAGAATGCAAGATTTGCTTGAGAAGTCTTGAGTTGTGAAGAAAGTCATGGCGACCATGGATGGTAGCGCAAGGGAAAAAGTATCGATGAGATTGGTTTGAGACCCACTTGTGACAGGTCCATCCGTATCTGCGAAAGAACACAAACCGGTTTACGCCGACAAGTTCGACACTTTTATTATTAGACAGCAGAGGCAATACAAACACCTTTTGTCATGACGCACACGCTGTTACCAGACACCATCAGGTCCGCGAGCAGACCAAGAATGGGGACTGGATAAGGTATTTTCCCTTACAACTAAGAGAGTAAGCGATTCGTACGACTGTTTTGCTGCAAGCACGCAGCGGGATTCTGAGAGGAGTCAAATTAGCAACGCTGCGAATCAATGTGGTTGAGTATTATTGGTTTAATGGGAGAGCACTAACCGTTTGATTTATCTAAAGTTGCAGAAACAGTGCCGGGCTTGTTGCTGTTGGGTGTGGGCTCGCTCTTGAATTGGCGTGCAACAAAAAAAGACCAGGATCTTTGATCCTGGCCTTCTTCGTAGACTGGTTTGATGTATATGCGCTGTCGTTTTTAAGGTACCGACACGCTTGCTGTAAAGACGAAGCGTTCATCGGCCAAGCCATTGTTTGCTACGTCGGTATCCCAGTAACGGAAGTCGAGGGAGAAATTTTCAACAGCCAAAGTAAGGCCAGCGTTCCAGTAGGTGTAATCGAGCGTACTGTCGTTATCGTAGATGCCCCAGCCGACAAGACCTGAGAGGCTAGGTGTAAAGATACCGACCTGTTGGAACTCGTAACCAGCGTTAAGTTCGATGAAGTGCGTATCGCCGACTTCGCCGGTATATTCTGGAGAATAGTAATATGTAATGCCGGTGGACAGTGACTTGATGAATTCACCGCTGGCGCCAACCTTCAACTCAACATAGTCAAGTTCGGAACCGTCGGCGTCGTCAGCACCAGGATATGCGTAGTAGATGACACCGAGGTCGAAATTCACCGGACCCAACTTTGGTGTGATGCCGGCATAGACATCGATTTCCACACTGGCGTCTCCAGAATTGCGACCGCCACTTCCTTGCACGAAGTCCACACCTGAGCCCCAAACGCCGATGTAGAAAATGCCATAGGATGCATCAAGGCCGCCTTGGAGGGCAGGATCTTCAAGTGTCTGTGAGTAACCGCGGAACACATAGTCGCTGGTACCGCCGATGTTGGCAGACCATTCAAACTTATCTTGCGCTAAAGCGGCACCCGAGCTCGCTGCGAGTGCTAAACATGCAGCAGCAATGCTACCGGCGAATTTGCGTGTCGACGTCATAACTGTAGAACCCCCAAATAACATGTAACAATATTCTTTGTGTCTGGCAGAGACCGAATGCAGATGCTCGGGTTGCCAACTGTTGCGACCAACAAAGGACATAAAGCGCGGGGAGACAATCTAGATTCACGGTATAATGGCGACATCATCGGGCCATGTCACAAATGCGTAACTAGATGATAATTCTGCTAGTTTTATGGGCAAAGTGGCGCGACTCAAGGCGCACTGAAATGCACACATCTTGTGTCTTTAAACGATTTCTGCTCAATCTGTGTGCATATTTGTCAGACATCTGAATCCATATTGTCCCAATCCACCTAGCCTCGTTCTTGCAAATTGAAGTTTTTTGAGAAGATTCTTTCGACTTTACCTCGACCCAGGCGCCTCTTTCACGGTGATGAGGATGGTTTTGCGTTCACCTGAAGCACTATTGAATGGTAGTTCATGAGCAAGGCGGTCTCTCCCCAAACTCGAAATCACTTCGTAAGGGGGCAAGCTGAATGATCAAGGACTACATTTTAAAACCCAGGTATACGAATGACGAATTACTAAAGCTTCGCGTGCAGCGTAAACTCTAGGGATCATGAACCAATCCACATCAATTCAGATTGAGCCATCGCTCAAAGTCGTGCTCATTACCGGAGCCGCGCGACGCATTGGAAGAGCCGTTGCACTTTCAATGGCAATGCAAGGTTGGTGCGTGGCTGTACACTACCGGAATTCACATTCTGATGCAGCTTCCCTCGTGTCAAAAATCGAGGCGGACGGCGGACAAGCAATCGCGCTAAAGGCGGATCTTGGGAATCTTGAAGACGTGAATTCCCTTATGGAGGCTTGCATCGATAGTGTTGGGGCCCCGATCTGTCTGATCAATAACGCTTCAGAGTTCTTGCATGATTCAATTGATGAGATGACCGAGGACACTTGGGACACGCACCTGGCTATAAATTTGAAAACACCCGTGTTTCTTGCCCGACATCTGGCTAGCTCCCTTCCTGAGGGCGTACAAGGGAACGTCATCAACATTATCGACCAACGGGTTTGGAAGCTCACGCCTGATTTCTTTTCCTACACGATCTCGAAATCCGGGCTGTGGACCGCGACTCGGATGCTGGCTCAAGCTTTGGCGCCACGTGTGCGGGTGAATGCCGTGGGACCGGGGCCGGTGTTAAAGAGCGTGCATCAGACTGAAGCAGAATTTTTGGCCGAGGGTGAAAGTACACTTCTGGGTCATGGGCCAACACCCGATGAAATTGCCCGCGCCGTTCTTTTCATCATTGAAGCCACCTCCATGACCGGACAGATGATTGCCCTGGATGGTGGGCAACACCTCAATTGGAGCCCGTAAGGGACTTTCTTTCTGGTTCTTCGATTCACGCCGCGCGTGACAGGACGCGCGACGATCTCAGACACCTAGCGTTCGAATTTAACAAGTTCTGGTGAGTGGCGAGGGCTGAGGGGACTTTCCAGCTTGTTCAACTAATCCTTTCTCATGATCAGCCTAATGGCTTGATAACTTTCTATTTTTTTATTTTGCCTTGTTGATTTTCGCGCTTCTCAAGATAAAACCTGCGCTCACTACCGCCGGCACGCTCCAAGGAAGCATAAATCGCCACAATTCCTCCGCTCCATTCCCCAAATGACGCCCTAAATCATTGCCATGAATGGATCAAAGGCTCGTGATCTTGAAAGGTTTGCTAGGCTTTGAAAACGTCATTTGAGTGCTCTTTGCCTTGGTTATGATGAAATGACAAGCAACGGCAACGATAAGGATGTTTGCCAGAGCCGACCTTTTCTAAGGAGTCAAAGACGCTGCACATCTCTTTATCGCCGCCAACTTATTGGGGAAACACCCAATTTTCTTGTCGGTGCTTTGATCCGCATGGTGTTGGACCCGCATGAATAGCGAGCGTTTAGGAGTTCAAGACCCAAACTGTGCAGATGCCTTTGCCCGAATCAACGGGTCGTTAACGATACGTAAAGTATAAGTAACAGACATCATCCCCGACGTGACAAACACGTCCTCTGACCGACAATTGATGGGTTATTGACAAATGAAAGTCCGTTTTGCGACGAGCTTGCTTGCTCTTATTACGCCACTTGGTTTTGCAACAACTGCAACGGCAGCTAACTTGCCGCCAATTCAGACGACGCCTTCAAACCAGGTGCCGGAATGTGTGACTCCGGGACGCTTATTGGCGTTTTTGAAAGCGCGCAACCCGCAACTTCCCAGCAAGTACGATAAGATCACCGTCGATTATATGCGTCATGGGCAAGATCTTGGACTGCGTTGGGATTACGGTTTCTTTCAAATGCTCGTAGAGACCAACTATCTTCGCTACACTGGTGATGTGCGTGCCAAGCAAAACAACTTCGCGGGCCTTGGTGCGACAGGAGGCGGTGTGCGCGGCGAAAGTTTTCCAAGTGTTTCAAAAGGTGTTCGCGGTCACCTTGAACATGTCTTGATGTACACGGGAAAACACATTGAAAACCCCACAGCAGAGCGCACGCGTAAGGTCCAAGCGTGGGGCGTTTTGACCAAATGGCAAAAGAGTATCCGCGGTCCCATGACTTTTGCGCATCTTACACGTAAATGGGCGCCGCCGGATCGCGGTTATGCGCGTGACATCAAAGCCATTGCGGATTTGTTTTTTGATAAATACTGCAACCAGCCCGACCCCAACCCTGGGCTGTTAGTCGAAGCTGGTGGCGGGCGTGGGCAACAGCCTTCCATAAAAACAACCAAGACGACCACTGTTACAACCAAGCCATCGGGTCTTGGGGTTTCTGCTGATGGGACAACCCAGGCAGGAAGTTCCAAAACCACTAAGACCGCTGGTGCTTCCTCTTCCGGTAAAAAAGACCCTGGAGCTGGCCGTTTCAGTTCTGGTAGCAGCAAGGCTGCACGTGTGAATGTCGCCGTTCTCAATGCTCCCAAGAAAGACCAGATGACGCCATCGGCTCCTAAGGCTGATGCCGGCGCTACTGGCGCTGGTTCCGCTGATAAGTCCAAGACAGCGACGAAAAAACCAAACGCGGGCTCTACGACCGCTGACGCCAAGAAGCCGCAAGCAACTTCCAACTGCAAGGTATGGACAGCGAGCTACGGTGGCTCAAAAGCTTTAATCATCAAAGCGGTCAAT
>JAJRZC010000346.1 GCA_024275435.1 Alphaproteobacteria bacterium | reverse complement strand
CTTATGCCATCGAACCGCATCAGGATATGAGCGAACTTGTCGAGATGTTCGATCCAAGTAAAATATCCTTATCTCCCGGCCGGTTTGATATTGAAGAGCTTAAGGGGTTGAATGCGAAACTTATTCACCAGATGAATTTTCAAGACGTGGCGCCCAGATTAAAAGATATGGGAATTTCTGGAAGCGAAGCGTTCTGGCTGGCGGTACGGGGAAACCTGGAGACGATTACAGATGCCAATACGTGGTGGCGTGTTGTTAATGGAGAGGTGACACCCGTTATTGAAGATGCGGCATACAATGTCGTGGCGTTGGAGTTGTTGCCTGAAGAGCCCTGGGATATGGAGACGTGGGGCGCGTGGACGGGTGCCCTTAAGCGTGAGACGGGACGAAAGGGGCGGGCGTTGTTTCACCCTTTGCGGCTTGCGGTGACGGGACTGGAGAAGGGGCCTGAATTAAAGACACTGCTGCCTTTGATTGGACGCGAGAAAGTTGTCGCAAGGTTGCGTGGGGAAACTGCGTAAGTTTCGAGTGTTGAAAATATTCTTTAGCGTGTTGGTGAGAATGGTCTTGGCGCTGGCCCCTGAGCGGTTGTGTTTGGCTGATTTTGTGGTGTCGGCTCCACCGCACCTTGTTGCGACTTGCCGGGAGATTGCGGGCCTGGGGTTTGGGGCACATATTCGGCTTGTTTACAGGAGCAACCTTGCACGTATTCCTTGCGATAACGGAATGCTGATTTGAGATCAGTGTATCGCTTGTTGGTCGAATACGCGACCATGTCGTCAATGCCCGCGCCAGGGTTCTGGTGATAAAAGAGTTCGGTTGGTGCGACGCACTTAGATTGACACTTGGCGGCATCTCGTTCGAAGTGAGCGGGCAGCGTGGAGAAGCTGACTGGAAAGTAATAACCGTCACATAGCCGCACGCACAGGGTCCGGTAGGTGGCAAAGGGCAGCCGGTTATAATCGTTGGCATAACCGCTACCGCCACTGTCTTGATCCTGCCAGAGACTTGCAAAGGGGTTTGTGTTGCGCCGGCGTGCTTCCTGGGTGTATGCCTCGCCACACTGATTGCGTGCGAGTTCTCTGACGATTTCGTCTTTTCGGGAGTGACGATTGCTGTTGGAGAGGCGCAGGCGTTCGGCTTCCAAATCTGCCAATCGGCGGCGGGACTTTTCGACCGTGCGGGCTAAACGCATGCAACGTTTTGTTCGACGCAGGGTTTTGGTGAACAGGAAGTACTCGTAACAGCCCATTTTATCGAGTTTGTTCTGCGAGGCGTGAAGCTGATTGTCGAGCTTTTTCATTTCAGCACGGATCGCAGGTAGTTTTTGCTGAGAGATATTGCCAAATTGGCCTTCTTGGACCAAACGTTTTTCCAACTCGAGGCATATGGGACTTCGCGCGGGCCATGCTCTTCCGCCGCCATCCTGGTAACCGCCATCGTCTTGGTAGACAGGTGGTGCGTTTCGAGGAGGTGGGTCACGATAGACGGGTTCGCGTGGGACGGGTCTTTGTTTTTCATACTGCCACGGCCATTGGAACTCCTGAGCGGACAATGGCACCGTGGCGTAAATTAATCCGAAGAAGGCTGTTAACACACTAGCGGCGATCAGCGTGCAAGCTAAGGCGCGCGAACCGATATGGGCATGCCTCTTGGCCTGGTCTGTTTTATGGATGTGTCTTTGGGCCATTTTAAAGTTTTTCAGCCGCCGCTATTTGTCTCGATGGTGGTTTGGGTCACTGTGGGGCGTTCAAATTTGCCGTCGTGTCGGGTTTGTCGCCCCGGGGTGATTTGGGTTCTTTACTCAACTTCACTTAGCCTTGACCCCCCTGCCTTGTGATTATTGATCTTTGCTAAAGGGAGTTTACTTTTGCGGGGGGTAAGAGGTCAATGCAGCGCAAAGATGGCGTGAATGGGGTGTATTCTTTGCTGTTAAATGGATTAATCATTGGTTGTTGAGGGTGTTAGTGCTAATCAGCGAAGCTTTGACCTTCAGGGAAATCATGCCGCAGGTGGCGTCTTGACGGAGGAACTTTTGCATGCTCAACCACAGCGCATCTGAGTCCTTTCGTGTGAATACCAGCCGTCAACCTTCTTAATGGCATAATATTCCACCGGTTCTCGTTCGTTTGCTTTCCAGGCCAGCTAAGCGTTTCCGTCATCTTGACCTTATTTGTCATGCGAAATCTGGTGGCGCTGGCTGCCAATTGGTGATCTGTTTCATGTCTTTGAAGCTTTATAATACTCTATCACGGTGCAAAGAGCCGTTTGTGCCGATTGATCCGTCCAATGTACGGATGTATGTGTGCGGACCGACGGTCTATGATTTCGCGCATATTGGAAATGCGCGCCCAATTATCGTTTTTGACCTGCTGTTTCGGCTGCTCAGGCATATTTATGGGCCCGATCATGTTACGTATGTGCGCAACATCACGGATGTTGATGATAAGATCAACGCGCGGGCTGCCGAGGACTATCCGGATCTGCCTTTGAACGAAGCGATTGGGCAGGTCACATCGAAGACCACGGATCAGTTCCACAAAGATATTGCGGCTCTGGGTGTCTTAGAGCCGACGGTGGAGCCGCGTGCCACCGAGCACATCGATGAGATGAAAAAGCTTATCGAGAAGCTTGTGGAAAAGGGGCACGCTTATGTGGCCGAGGGGCATGTGCTGTTTGATGTTTCCTCCATGTCTGATTACGGCAAGCTGTCCAACCGTTCGCTTGACGAGATGGAAGCGGGGGCGCGGGTTGAGGTTGCGCCTTATAAAAAGAGCCCGATGGATTTTGTGTTGTGGAAACCCTCCACCGGCGGCGAGCCGGGTTGGCCGTCGCCTTGTGGTTTAGAAGGTGTTGGGCGACCGGGTTGGCACATTGAATGTTCGGCGATGGCGGGAAAGCACCTGGGCGAGGTGTTTGACATTCACGGTGGCGGTATCGACCTGACGTTTCCTCATCATGAAAACGAGGTTGCGCAATCACGTTGCGCGCACGGTACGAACGTGATGGCAAATGTGTGGATGCATAACGGCTTCTTGCAGGTTGAAGGCGAGAAGATGAGCAAGTCGCTGGGTAATTTCATAACGATCCATGAGTTGCTGGAGACGGAAAAATTCGGTGGTCGCAAATGGCCGGGGGAAGTGCTGCGATTGGCTATGCTCATGACGCATTATCGTAAACCTCTGGATTTTACAGTGCAGGGGTTAGAGGTTGCGGAAAAGATCCTGAATAACTGGTACAGGGAAATCGGTGATGTCGAATTTTCTGAAACGAGTGATTGGGAACTGGAAATACAAAATATACTATCTGATGATCTCAATACACCAGAGGCCATCACTCGGTTGAGTGTCTTCTATGATCGTGTGCGAACTCATGAAGATTCGTCCGCTTCAGGTCGTTTTAAACATGCTGCGAACTTGCTTGGTCTGTTGTTAAATTCGCGTTCTGAGTGGGAGAAAAAACGATCCTCTCTTTCTGACGTGGACAGTGGCACAGTCAAGGAACTTATCGCTAAGCGTGCTCAAGCCCGCGCTGAAAAGAACTGGGCTGAGAGTGATCGTATTCGCGACGAGCTTGCGGGTATGGGTATCAAACTAAAAGACAGCAAGGACCCTGAAACCGGTGAGATTAAAACCACGTGGGAGGTTGCGCGATGAGCGCGTCTAAAGAACGGCTTTACCTCTACGATACGACGCTACGCGACGGTGCGCAAACCACGGGGGTTGATTTTTCGCTTGAAGACAAGCGACTGCTCGCAAGTGCGCTTGATGGGCTGGGCGTTGATTACGTTGAAGGCGGCTATCCGGGAGCCAATGATACTGACACGGCGTTTTTCAAGAAACGTCCGGAATTGGAAAACGCACGCTTTGCCGCGTTTGGGATGACCAAGCGTGCGGGGCGGTCTGTTTCCAATGATCCGGGTTTGCAGGCGCTGTTGCAAGCGGACGCTCAGGCGGTCTGTCTTGTGGCCAAGGCGTGGGACTATCATGTGCGCGTGGCGCTGGGAACCACGAACGAAGAAAACCTGAAGGGAGTTTCACAATCTATTGTGGCCGTTGTGGACTCTGGGCGTGAAGCGTTGATTGACTGTGAGCATTTTTTTGACGGTTACAAAGCAAATCGTGAGTATGCGTTGCAGGTTGCGAAAACGGCATTGGATGCAGGTGCGCGATGGATTGTTCTTTGCGACACCAATGGCGGTACGCTGCCCCATGAGGTGTTTGACATCGTTTCTGATGTTGCCAAGCATGTTCCATCGGAAAAACTCGGCATTCACACGCACAATGATACGGAAAATGCCGTTGCCAATACATTGATGGCCGTACGCGCCGGGTGCCGTCAGGTTCAAGGCACGCTTAATGGGCTTGGCGAGCGGTGTGGAAACGCGAACCTGACGTCGATTATTCCCACATTGTTGCTAAAGAGCGAGTTTGCCGACAAGTTTGAAACCGGTGTTACGCCGGAACGGTTGCGTCAGCTTACCCATGCCAGCCGCGTTCTTGATGAAGTCTTAAACCGATCGTCGGACAAGCATGCGCCTTATGTGGGGATGAGCGCCTTTGCGACGAAGGCGGGGATTCACGCCTCTGCGATTTTGAAAGATCCTTCCACCTATGAGCATGTGGCGCCGGAGGCTGTGGGCAATGAGCGCCGCTTGCTGATTTCCGATCAAGGCGGGCGTTCCAATATCCTGGCGGAACTGGAGCGGCTTGGACTCAAGGCGGACAAGGACGACCCGGCGGTGACGCGTCTTCTCGAACAGGTTAAGGAACGCGAGGCGGTAGGGTATGCTTATGAATCGGCTGATGCTTCTTTTGAGTTGATGGCACGGCGGGCCCTTGGAAATGTACCGCAGTTTTTCTCGGTGGACAGTTTCCGGGTGATGGTTGAGAGGCGCCACAATGCGCGCGGTCAGCTTGTGACCGTGTCTGAAGCGACAGTGAAGGTGTTTGTGAATGGCGACAAGGAGCCCATCTGGTCAGCCGCGGAGGGTAATGGCCCGGTGAATGCTCTCGATGCTGCGCTTCGCAAGGATCTGGGGCGCTATCAGAACTTCATCGAAGCCATTGAACTGGTGGACTACAAGGTGCGTATCTTAACGGGTGGCACAGAGGCCGTGACGCGGGTTCTCATCGAGAGCCATGATACGCACTCGGGTGAGCATTGGTTCACGGTGGGTGTTTCACCAAACATCATTGATGCCAGTTTTGAAGCACTTCTGGATTCGATGAACTACAAGCTTTTGAAGGCTGGTGCCAAAGTGGTTTGAAGAGTCTTTTTTCTGGATTCTTCGATTCACGCCGCGCGTACTAACACGCGACGATCTCAGACATCAGTGTGCAAGTTTCTCTCGCGCTAGTGTATGGTGTGCACTTTGTTTCTCAGGATATCTCGATTCACGCCGTGCGTTGAAGAACCCGTGCCGATCACTTTTCTCTCTGATTTCTCGTTTCACGCCGCGCTTGATAGGAAGCGCGACGATCTCGAATATCTCGTGACGGGTATACGGCGGTAGCAGAAAAATAGAGAAGAAATGCTGTTTGCGTTGTTATCGTCGTGAACGACTGCGGTACCAGTAGACGAATGCGACTGTTACGACGGCGGTGAGAATCATGGTGCCGAGGATATCGGAACGTCCAATGAATTTCAGCCAGGTGTCGTAGCCGCGCTGCCATCCGCCTTTTCCTGTCAGGACGTTGTTGAGCATCAGCACAACAAGCACCGTAAACGAGGTGAGACCAACTGCAGCGGCGATCTCGACAAGACGTTTTGTCAGCTTCGGTACAGAGAAAGATTTTCCGCCCACGGCCAGCATTGTTCGATCAGACATCGTTTTGCCCCCTTAAAAAACGAATCAGTTGAGGAGACAATGTGAGCAATGTGCGGTGGGATTGTGGCGGTGTTGGTTGCTATCACCAGTGTCATTGCGTGACGTGTTTTCGGAAACGAGGTCTGCGTTGGGTGTGGCGGTGTGAATTGCGGTTTCCTGGCTGCTGTTAGATGTACCCCGGCAACG
>JAJRZC010000024.1 GCA_024275435.1 Alphaproteobacteria bacterium | reverse complement strand
TGATGATCTTTTCATTACTCTGAAGCATGAGGGTTACCTTTCATTGTGTTTCGATGGTTGCGTTTGCACCACCATCAAAACCGGTAACCCTCGTCCCATTCAAGGGACAGTGTCAGATCAAGTCGAAACTACTTCAAATTACCTGTTCAGCTTTGTCATGAGCAAGAAATGCATCGTCGGTGAATTGTTTGAGCTTGACGGTAAAGTTTTTTGTGATTTTCTTTTTTGCTTCTTCAACCGATGGCAGTTTTTCAAAGTCTCCAAGCTTGGCTTTGACATCTTTGGTTTTGATACCAACCCAACGAGAGACAGCATAAGTTTCACCTCGCCAGTCAACGGCCACAAAGCCGCGTCTGTCACCTTTGGCGAGATAATATCCGCGTTCTTCCAATGCACTCGCAAAGGCGGCTCGTGAATCTGATATAGCCCAGCAATCCTGAAACGCTTCCTTGATTGCGCGCGGGTCTTGTTTGGTGCGCTTGGCCTGTTGCCACTCTGCCTGGTTGAAATTCAGTGGATTGCGCTCAATGCTATTCACCAGACCGCGTGGCATCTGCCAACCATGCTCCAGATAAAGTTCGCGGGAAATGTCCCGTAATTTTAATTTGAAATACGGTAGGTTGATCGCTTTCATTTTTTCAACATCAATACGCGACCAGACACAATGGGCATGACGGCGACCTTCTTTTTCATGAAAGACGATCACGCGCGCCTGGCCAGTCAATCCAATTTTGTTCTCGATATCGGCTATGGCCTTTTCAAAAATTTCAACAGGAACGCTTTCATTTTCTGGCGGACTAAGACTCAAAGAAAACAGAAACTGCTTGCACTTTGTACCTCGACTGATGGCATAGGCTTCATTGAAGGCTTCCATTGGCGTATCTGACATGAAGCCACTGACCTCATGAATTTCAACATGTTCATTCTCATCCGTTTTGAGCAGGTGAATGGCAAGTTGAGTGCCACCGGAACGCTGACTTGCTTTCAAAATCATGACTTGTTCTTGAGGCCAAGAGCTTCAATCAGTTTAACCCGAATCCAGACAATATGGGCACAGGCCAGTTTGATCTCATCCTCGGTTGCTTCATCCATGAGCAGTGAGCCGCAGTTTGCCTCATAGGCAATCTGATTGAGATTGTTGGCAATGCGCGTTTGACCGAGCAGGCCGAGCACTTGCGCAAGGGCTTCTTGATCCTTGACGGGAACACGGGCGCGAACCTTGCGCGGCGCAGTATCTTTCCCGAACAGGCATTTGCGGATATAGGCGCTTCTGCTCATACCGTTGGACAAATATTTGAGCTTCGATATTTCGTCCTGCGTCAATCGAAGCGTCACAGGTGAAAGGGTTTTATCCTTTTTATGTTTCTCTCTTTGGTGGAAGTCTGTCCGGGCAGCTTCGCTGAATTTCCTGCCGATACGCCCTAATTTGTGAATGCCCACATTGGTGTCCGCCCTCATCATGACGGCCCCCTAAGACGGGGTGCGGCGCAACGATGCTGGGCTTTTTGTTTACCTGGAGTGGTTTCCCCGGTTTCTGATGTATGTCGTTTGTTTTCGTCGAGTAGGGCAAGAATGTGGACATTTAAGTTTTCGCTCTTGAGATAGTGCTCCCACTGTTCTAATTCTTGAAAAAGAGTGTTCGAGGTTCCTCTGCCTCGGCGCACCATTTTTTATCTCACGGCTGTTTCGGTGCTACGCACCGAGCCTGCGACGGCGCGGCCTGCCCGGCCGGCGTCCGCTTGGACGCTTGGCGCGTGTTCGAGGGTTCTCTCCCAGCGTCCGCTTGGACGCGTGTTCGGGGTTTCTTTACCTCGGCGCACCAATATTTTACCTCCGTGTTCATTCGCCAGGCTAATGTGCGCAAAAGTGAATTTCGCTGATTTCAAAGCCCTGGCGTCAGTTCATTATTCTCCAATCCTGATTGAGCACGCCTTGTTTTCACGGCGCAGCACCAATATCTGATTGGCTGAGCGCCGGCGGAAATCCGGTAGAAAACCCCTGACTGCAAATTTCTGCGAGGTTGAGTTGCGCGCGCAAGCCCCCCAAGCCGGCACCGAACTTCACCCCAAGCGGCAGGTTTTGATCAAGTTTTTGCTGCTGTGCCTGTTGCTGGCGGGCTATTTTGCCTATCTGTGGTGGAAATTCGACATTCTCACCGGCGGTGTCGCCGCGGCGCTGACCTGGAGTTTCCTTGTGCTGTGCACGCCGGTGGCCGATGGGGGGTTTCTGCTCGATTTTCCCATGCGGCTGCTTTTTGGCATTCGCATGGTGATTTCGGAGATATTTGTATGGGGTGTCGCCATTTCCATCAACATTGCCACCATGGTGTTCGGCGCGGCCTACTACGAGACCACCGTGGTAACCCGGATCCTGTACAAGATTCTGCTGACCCCTTACCCCTATTGGGCCATCATCGGGTTGGCGATGGCCGGAACATTCATCTCGATCCGTTTTGGCGATGAGCTGATGGACGTGGTCCGCCACCGCGACCGGGTCTATTTCCACCGCCACGCCTTCACCTTCGAGCTCATCATGCTGGCGTTTTTTATCTTTGTGATC
>JAJRZC010000345.1 GCA_024275435.1 Alphaproteobacteria bacterium | reverse complement strand
CTTTATGATCATGACGGCATTGCAACAATCGTCTGCCGTCATGAGGGCGGCGCCTCGATGATGGCTGAGGCCCACGGCAAGCTCACCGGTTCGCCGGGGATTGCGTTCGTAACGCGGGGGCCTGGTGCTGCCAATGCGGCTTCGGGCATATTTGTGGCGCATCAGGATTCAACGCCGCTCATTCTCTTTGTCGGCCTTCAGCCACGCGGATTTAGGGAACGGGAAGCCTTTCAGGAAATCGACCCTGGAGCCATCTATGGCGGCATGGCGAAATGGGTCGCGACAATAGACGATGTCTCGCGAATACCGGAATATGTCTCCCGCGCCTATCATCTCGCATTGTCCGGCCGGCCTGGTCCGGTGGTCCTTGGATTGCCGGAGGACATGCTTTACGAGCGCTTGGCAATTGATGATGCAGCTCAGGTTCATCCCGCTTATGCGCATGTGTCAGGTGCAGATATCGAGCTTATTGTTTCGGCTCTAAACAAGGCCAGCCGCCCGATAATGATCGTTGGCGGGCCGAACTGGAACAAGACCGTACAATCACAGATCGAGAAATTCTCAGAACGGTTTCAGCTACCGGTTGGTGCCGCATTCCGGTGCCAGGGTCATTTCGACAATCGGCATGAGAATTACTGCGGTCATTTTGGCCGCGCTGTCGATAGCAATCTGGCCGACCGGATTGGCAAGGCGGATCTGGTATTGGCGCTCGGCCTCCGGCTTGATGAAACGACGACGGGCGGTTTTTCCTATCTCAAAATTCCGGCACCAGAGCAGTACCTGATTCATATTACGCCGGCGCCAGAGGAAAGTGGTCGTGTCTGCCGTGCCGATCTACCGGTTGTCGCATCCTCCTCTTCAGTTGCATATGCCCTGAGCAGGGGCGAGCCGAACCATGCGGTTGATCGCTCCGACTGGCGCCGTTCGGCGCGCGAAGACTATCTTGAAAACATCAAACCTGTGTCGACGCCCGGACGTGTCAAATTTGAACAGATCGTCAAGGCTCTATCCGAGATGCTCAACGATGATGCCATCATAACAAGCGGTGCCGGCAATTACACAACTCTGCTTCATCGCTATTTCCAGCATAAGGGATTTGGCACCCAGCTCGCGCCGATCGCCGGGTCCATGGGCTATGGCCTGCCCGCCGCAATTGCGGCCAAGCTGAAATATCCAGACAGACAGGTGGTCGCTATTGCCGGAGATGGTTGCCTTATGATGACCATCCAGGAGCTTGCAACAGCACGACAATTTGGTCTTGATATCGTTGTGATCGTCGTCAACAACGGCAAGTTGGGTACCATCGAGATGCAACAGAAGAAGAGTTTTCCCGGTCGCGTCATCGGTACACGATTATCCAACCCCGACTTTCAAAGCCTCGCATTGAGCTTTGGCGCACAGGTTGAGCTGGTCGAGGATACACTTGATTTCCGCCCCGCGTTCAAACGCGCACTCGATCATGACGGACTTGCGCTGATCGAGTTGCGAACCGAAGTCTGAGCTGAAGATGCCGCGCCCTACCCAAGCCTGCCCAAACCTGCCCAAACCTGACACCCCTTTACACTTACTGAATACCTTGTTTTATTACTTAACAACAAGTTAATGATATAAATATTGTTTTAATAAAAACCCAGGTATTAATACTAACGTTTGAGTTTTAGTGACAAATTCTTCTAATTTTGTTAGGTTTTTGATAACGAAATTCACTAAACAGAAGTTGTACTAATGACAAATGACGCAGCACCAAAAAAGAAAAAATCGACGTCGCAGTTTTTGCTTTATCCGGGCGGGAATTGCGGCATGTTTCGCGCTGGTCGCAGTGTCTATGGCAATGTCTCTGCTCAACACCCCTACGCTTTCGGGGCGGGCAAAAACAACCAGTATTGCGGCAGATTTCTCGCAGCCGTGGGGCAGAATCGTCCCAACTGGATTGGACAAATAGCGAATACATAAAGTCTGGAATATCTCTTCTCTCTCTCCTCTCTCCTGATAAAAACCCGTTTCACATTAATTTGCGAAACGGGTTTTTATATTCGATCAAAGGTTCGACAGATATCGATCAGGGCTTGGCCACCACAAAGGGAAAGTTCGGAACCGTATCCGGGCGGCGCGCCACCGGATGCTGTTTTTTATCTGTCAGCTCCTTAACCCGGTCG
>JAJRZC010000003.1 GCA_024275435.1 Alphaproteobacteria bacterium | reverse complement strand
CGAAGCTCATCCTGAAGAAATCGCAATAGACAATATCGATGACAAGGTAGTTGATGACCGGTCATTCGAGCAGCCTAAAGATGCGGTAGTCCGAAAACGCCTGCAAGATGCTCTCCACATGGCCGAAACGGAGGAAAGCCGAATCCGCCATATGGTCGCGAAGGGAATGATCCGACTGGACGACGACTGGAATAGGCGTCACTCAGGAGACGTGAACTGGAAAACGCGATACCAGGGGACCGTGAATTCGAAATCAGAGAAAGCCGTATACGGTTTTGCATTCAAATCTAAAGCAGGGGAACATCATAAAAAATTGCAAATCGCCAGCGCAGTAAAGCGAAGCGAACCGGACAAGACCTCAAGGGAACAGCCCTGCCCTTCGGGGGGGTATGGCTTTGCATTTCACGAAAACAGCGATTCCGTGAGTCGTTTCATTCGATTTCAGACACAAGACTCCAACATAGAAAAGGTTGAATTTTATCCCAGAAATAGAATAAAAAGTGCTTCTCTTGTCGTAGGAGACGAATGTTATCTGGCCCGCTGGGACGAGCATGGAAAGATCGTGGAAGAGGTGAAAAGAAAATCGAAGAAGAGAGCGAAATACATTGCATACGAGGCCACGTTGGAAGAAATCGCCATCGCAAACATTACCGACAGGATGGTTTATGACCGGTCATTCGAGCAGCCTAACGATGCGGTATTCCGAAAACGCCTGCAAGATGCTCTCCACATGGCCGAAACGGAAGAAAGCCGAATCCGCCACATGGTCGCGATGGGAATGGTCCGACTCAACTACTGGAACGGGATGTACTCAGGGAGCGTGACTTCGAAATCGGAGAAGGCCGTATACCACTTTACATTCAAAACTTCCGTGTTGGAAAAACAGCAGAAGTTATACATCCAACAGATGGATAAGTGGATATATTCGGATAAGCCCTATGGGACGCGGGATCGATCCGCAGGCTATTCTTTTTTATTTTTACATGACAATATCGATTGCGTAAGCGGCTTTGGTACTTATCAAGCCCGTAATGAAGTGGTTTTGGAATTTTATCTGAATTCGAAACTGAAGAGTTGTTCATTGACTATAGGCGACGAACATCTTATTGCCTTTTGGGACGAAAACGGAAAGCTCGTGGAGCAAAAGAAAAGAAAGATCGTTGCCAAGAGCCCATCTCAGAAATGAATGCTAAAGGGTAAGCGCCCGATAAAAGCATTCTTGACACCTGAGTTAGCCTGAGAGAAGTCAATTACATTCTCTCACCCTGACAGGAGGCGTTCCAAGATGGCACAGGAATCAAACGGCTAAAAAAGGGCTAAAAAAGGGGACGCAGCTCATTAAAGGGTTCTTGCCCGACTCAATATTGATTACTATGTCAGGATGCCCCGTCGCCCAAGAATATGCCCCGCTGGCACTTGCTTCCACATAGTCAATCGAGCAGTTGCTCGACTGACATTGTTTGATAAACAACAGGACTACGAGGCTTTTGAACGAGTGCTCCAAGAGTCGCTATTACGAGTCCCCCTGCCAATTTTTGCATACAGTGTGTTGCCTAATCATTGGCATTTCGTGGTCCGGCCAAAAACGAAGACCCAGGTGACTGATTTCTTCCGATGGCTTACGCATACCCATACGATGCGCTGGCATGCTCATTACCATACCGAAGGATCGGGGCATCTCTATCAAGGTCGATTCAAGGCGTTTCCGATTGAAGAAGACGAACACCTTTTGGCCGTGCTTCGCTACGTCGAACGCAACCCACTACGTGCGTCCCTCTGTGAATTTGCGGAGGATTGGAAATACAGTAGCCTTTGGCGTAATGTTCATGGAGACGCGGATTCGAAACGACTCCTGAGCCTCTGGCCAATCCCACGTCCAAGAACCTGGAGAGCGATGGTTAACCGACCGCAGAACGAAGCCGAACTGAAGGCGATTCGGCGATGCGTGAGGAAAGGAAGCCCTTTTGGGAATGACCGATTCGTGAGTCAAGCAGCTGTTCGATTGCAGTTGAAACGTAAGCGCCCGATAAAAGCATTCTTGACGCCTGGGTTAGCCTGAGAGAAACCAATTTCATTCTCTCACCCTTACAGGAGGCGTCCCAAGATGGCACAAGAATCAAACGGG
>JAJRZC010000344.1 GCA_024275435.1 Alphaproteobacteria bacterium | reverse complement strand
GGGCCACCACAATGCACACAAAAGCCTTTTTGCCGATCATCACCAAAATTTGGAACTTTTCTCATTTCGGTTGGCTCTCTATCAGTTTGTGCCCTTTGCCAGGGTAATCCCCCCATTTTTAATGGGGTCCGCTTGTAGAATTACGCGGCAAGTTTCAGTTTCATAGCGGGTGTGATCCCGCCGATGCCCATGTTGGGCCGGTCATTGTTATAAGTCCAGAGCCAATTCGTCGCCTGTTCCTGAGCCTCCTCTATGGTTTCTAAGATGTTTTGGTCCAACCACTCGTGCCGGACCGTGCGGTTATAGCGTTCAATGTAGGCATTCTGTTGCGGCTTCCCCGGCTGGATGTATAGGATGTGAATGCCTGCCTTCTCGGCCCACGCCATCAGTTTTCCGCTGATGTATTCTGGGCCATTATCCACCCGAATAATCTGCGGTTTGCCTCGCCATTCAATAATCCGGTTGAGGCTGCGCACCACCCGCAGGGCAGGCAACGAGAAGTCCACCTCGATGCCCAAGCCTTCGCGGTTAAAGTCATCTAGCACGTTCAGGGTGCGGATGCTGCGACCGTCAGCAAGCTGGTCGGCCATAAAATCCATCGACCAAGTGTGATTGGCCGTGTCCGGCACTGCCAGTGCGTCCGGCTTCTCCCGTTTCAAGCGTTTCTTTGGCTTTATCCGCAAGTTGAGTTCCAGTTCGCAGTAGATCCGATATACCCGCTTGTGGTTCCAGCCAAAGCCTTTGACGTTGCGCAGATACAAAAAGCATAGGCCAAAGCCCCAGGTGCGACGGTTGCACGTCAGCTTCTCCAGCCAATCTGCTATCTCGGCATTTTCGTCGCTCAGCTTGCACTCATAACGATAACAGCTTTCGCTGATCTGAAATGTTCGACAGGCCAGCGCAATGCTGACCCCACGATCTGCAACCGCTTCAACGGCCATCTCCTTCCTTCGAGATGGCCTTGCTACTTTTTTCCGAGTACTTCCTTCAGCAAGTCATTCTGCATGCTCATCTCGGCATACATTCGCTTCAGGCGACGGTTTTCTTCCGCCAGAGCTTTCATCTCGGACATCATCGACGCATCCATGCCTCCAAACTTTGCCCGCCATTTATAAAAACTGGCATTGCTAATGCCATGCTCGCGGCACAGCTCAGATACCGGAACACCACTCTCGGCCTGCTTCAGAATACCCATAATTTGCGCATCGCTATATCGTTTGTTCTTCATTTAAAATCTCCTCAGATATTATGCCGGGAAAACTCTACTTCTAAACACCACTAATTTTAGGGGGGATTACCCTGCCTACTTAGAAGGCATCGAAGGCATCGTTCAAGAACAGAATTATCTCAGGAAATCCCGTGATCCTCGGCTTGTGGAATCACGAAAAGAGTTGGATGATTACACTTGCCAAGTGTGCGGTTTTCGGCTGATGGTCGATGAAAATAAATTCGTTATTGATGTCCACCATCTCAACCCGATTGGGAATGTCCATAATATCATTATTACTTCATTAGACGATCTAGTGTGTCTTTGCCCAACCTGCCATCGAATAGCTCATTCACGACTAACGAGGCCACTATCTCTAGATGAAATTCGCACCTTAATTAACTAACGCCCCACGTTTCCG
>JAJRZC010000023.1 GCA_024275435.1 Alphaproteobacteria bacterium | reverse complement strand
TGGAAAGGCCAGTGGCTCAGCCAGTAGCTCAGCTACTGTTTACATCCGTTTCAATGCGCTCATTTCCAAGCAGATCCTCGCCCGCTGATGGCGTCAGATCAATTATGACAGCGTCATGAGCGCCGACAAATATCTGGTGCGTTGGTTGCGCAAGATGTTATCGCTGCGCTTCGTGCAGGCCGCGCCCAACAAGAGTTTCAATATCAAGCTCTCGACCATCATCGAGAATTCCGGCGTGTCGCTTTATGCCAGACTGTCCGACAATCTGAAACAGGTGGAACAGGCGCTTGGTGCCATGGAGGATATGGTGGCGCGCTATACCATCGAAAAAAGCTATGCCGTTCATCCTGAAACCGGCAGGGGCCGCGTGCTGGCCGACGCCAAGGTCATTCTCTGGCCGACAAACAGCTTTGCCACCCAGCAGATCAAAACCAATTTGCACATTCAAGACCTCGATGGCGGGGTTATCACGCCCCAGGGTAATGTCATGCTGGAGCCGCAACGCGAGGACTATGAGAGTTACAAGGCTTTTGAAAACGCCAGGATTACCTATCTGCGCGGGCGCAAAGTACCGGAGGCAGTGCCTAAGGCACAACCGAACAAGGAATGTTAAAAAGTCGCGAGCGACAATGAATTGCCGGTGCGTTTTGGTTCCCCCCCAACAGGCGGTTTTGGTCCGTTCTGGTTCCCTTCTTATCCGAGAGGACTCTTTTTTCTTTTTCACCCGCCGTTATCTACAACCGAAATGGTGCGTTCTGGTTCCCTTTCTCGAAAACTACTCCGTTCTGGTTCCCTTCCAGCATCAGATTTTCAGTAGCAACCGCAGTTTTTAACAATCGCTGATGCGCTTTGGTTCCCCGGTAAACGCCAGAATACTAACGCTAGTCCGTTTTGGTTCCCTGGCAATGCCAAGTTTTGGCCCGTTTTAATTCCCCGCAAGATGGCGAAAACAGTGCGTTTTGATTCCCTCTCATTGAGCGCGCCACACAGCACCAAAACCACAATTCGAAACTCCAACCCTTTCTTAGCCTTCTATATAGTCTTTATACTTATTATTAGCCCTGAGCACGAGTGATGTTAAAAAGTCGGATTTCATTTCACTTTTCCTCCCCTCAAGATGCTTGCGGTTGAAAAAGAAAAAATAGCGGGGAATTTGACCAGCTTGCCGATAGGAATGCGCCCCTTAAGGGGGCGGTTTTGTTTATGCGATGTGCGAGATTTGAAATGTCGGCGTGCGTCATTATCATTGAGGGAGATATATTCCATTTCCTGCAAACCCATGTGAAACATTCAGCCTATCGCTTCTGAAACCAGCGCTGAAGGCGCTGATGAAAACACGCCCGAAACAAGACTGTTTGAATCGGCTACGAAGGCAAATGAGATCGCCAAGCTCACTTGGAAAATCACGCGCAGCAACAGACCGGACAATGAGGTTCGCCGTGAATTGGCCGGGATATCGAAAAGCATCGCGGAACTGCTGAAATAGTGGATCATCATTCTGTTAGGTTTGTCTCGAAGTTTTTGAACTTAGGAATATTGGGCGAGTCCCGCCAATGGTTTTGGACGTTTTGAAATTGGCGCGGGACCGGGCTCGCGTCAGACACGCGTGTCCAGACTCAGCCAACAGTGCGGTGGCGCCGTCGGCTTCGCCCTTCGGGCTTTGATCCCATCTCGCGGAGCTAGCGCAACTTATTGAAATTATGAAATAAATTTTGAGAAAAGCAATTCGTCAATAGAATTAGTCATGCAGTAACAACAGAGGAGAAAAACTGCCATGGCTAAAAAAACTAATCAGACCATGAAACCGACTTTCAGCGTCTACACCGTTGAAGAACGGGAGGGACAGGATTCCTTCTGGCTGAAAATCGGCGCCGCGTTCGTACACAAAGACGGCAAGGGCTACAACCTTGTGCTTCAGGCATTGCCGACCGATGGCCGGCTGGTACTTCGCGAGTACAAGGAACCCGAAGTCTCAAAGGACTAAGCCGCTGGGCGAACAACAGCATCCTCAAACCGCGTTTGAAAGGGCGCAACCTGCCACCTCGCAAGAGGTGGCTTTCTTGGTGGTGGCATGTCGGCCATGACCCTCCCTGCGGTGACCTTTCAGCCCTCGGGCGACGAGTCTGTTGCTTGGTTATGGTATTTTTCCTATCGCGTGTGATCGCAGCAGGCTATCGCTGCATCCATAGCGTCCTATACCTACTAGTATAATATATGAATTAATGGCGATAATTACTCTTGACGATTCCGTTCATTTTGATATGTACGAGTAAATAATAGAAATATGGAGTGATTTGTGTGGGCGAAGCGCGTGAAAAATTTGTGCGGCTGGCTGAGTCCAGGACACAGAAAGCAATCGATTCGATTCAATTAATAGGCAACCTCTCGAATCCCACCAACTACTCGTACACCGAGACGGACGTGGATCAGATTTTCAAGGCGTTGGGTGATGCCATTAAGGAGGCACGCTCACGCTTCAAGGCAAACGCATCACGCGATAAAGCCAGCAGCTTTCGCCTCGACAACTGAATTGCGCATCCGCGTTACAACAACGATCAAAGCGGGGTTTTATGACTCACTGGCATTTTGCCGAGCAACGGCTCGACCATGTTGACGACGAGACGACAGTCTCAAAAAACTTCGCTCGCGAATCCCGACAGCTGGTCGGTGTGTTCGTTCGTGAATTCTTTCAGAACGTCCTTGATGCGCGGGTTAACGATGCAAATGGAAAACAAGTCACGCCCCACGTACGGATCGCGTTTTGTGACAGCGGCACCGGCTTGTCTGCCAGGGCACTGTCAAAACTGCATGACGGGCTCCACAATCATCTGATCGCCGCCGGACATGAACGTGACCTATGGAGTGACGCCCGTGCCAACGCCCTCGTATTAGAGGAATTCGGAACAAGCGGTTTGATTGGTGACACTACCAACAGCCGTGCAAAAGGCACCGATGAACGCTGGGGCAATTTCTGGTTCGGTGAAGGTCAGCGCACCAAACGTGGCTCGTCACTCGGTCGCGCCGGTCAGGGCAAAATCACGTATCACCTGATCTCCGGAGCGCAATCTGTTTTTGCACTGACAAATCAGAATAACGGGGCATCCGATCTTCTATTCGGCAAATGCATTGTTCAACAAACGCACCGCGTAGATGACAAGGACTATCTGCGACATGGCTACTGGCCTCGTATCGGTGAGCGCGACCAACCGCTGCCCCATGATGATACCGACCAGATTAGTGCAGTCAAATCCACTTTCGGCCTGAGTCGCAACGGTGAAAGCGGGACAAGCTGGGTAATTCCCTATGTCGATATTGAGGCTTTCAATAAAGAACGCCTGATTGCTGAAATTCTCAGGGACTTCTTTTTCAGCATCATGGCCGGTGCCCTCACGGTCGACGTGATGGGTACAGTCATCAACGAATCGAATATTGCCGAAACGATTGCCGCCTATCCGATAAAAGACCTGCCTGGCGGATTTGTCAGCTTTCTAGAGGATGCGATCACTCTACCTGATGATGATCCTGCATTTATCCGTGTCGGTTCTGACTGGTACGGCAAAGGCACTGAAACGCCTATGCTCGACGCGGCCATAACTGATCAAGACCTGGAGAAAGCTCGAAACATTCTTGATCAACAAGGGATCGTAGCCGTGCGCATACCCGTATCGATTTCGCCGATCGGCAGGGAAAAATTATCATCTGGGATTGCTGTTTTTCTTAAGAAACCGGACGAACTCACTAAAACGGAAGAAATCTATGTCAGGTCTGGTCTGGTGATCGGAGAAGAGCATCATCTTAGGAATGCTCCCGGGTGCTTCTTCGGGTTGATGCGCGCGACCGATCCGGACATTTCCGAGTTTCTTGGATTTGCCGAAGAAGCGTCCCACATGAAGTGGAACCGCCGAGAGAGGGAAGTCACCAAACGGTACAATCAGGTTAACCAGACAATTGCCAGCGTTCGTCATTCGCTTCCCAAGCTGGCGAAGCTCCTTCTCGGACATACATCGGGTCGCCACGATGACGCATTGATCGATTTTCTCTCCATCCCCGCTTCCGGCGAGTCCGGCCGGCAGGCAAAGTCCACCAAAAAGAAAGGAAAGTCCGGCGGCGGTGAGGGAGGCGGCGGTCCGAAAAAATCACCCGCGCGCTTCCAGATCAACCAGACCGGATCAATATGGACGCTCACACCAGGTCCGGGGGCCAAGGATTTGGCCTATCCCGTTGAGCTTCGGATCGATCTAGCCTACGCCACCATGCCCGGGGAGGGTAATCCATTCAAAGTTTATCATCATTTTGAATTCGATCTTGCCAATGAGGACACTCACAACATCGTTCTTAGGAATGGCACGATTCACTCACGCGATCTCAACCGGTTGGAGTTGGAATTCACTAACGATGATTTCAAACTGGTTATCGATGGTTTCTCAGAACACGCCTTGAAAAGCCGCATCATCGGCGCAGCGGTATAGGGAGACAACCATGACCTTTTCGCAAATGAATACGACCAACCCGCTGCACATCAAGAAAATTGCGCGTCACCAGATTGATCTCGTTGTTAATCGCAGTGCTGACGGGCACGCTAGGTCGTTCGTTGTCAACTCTCTGAACCTCGATGATCACAAGCTTCCTGAAAGAGCGAGGATCAAATTGTTCGCATACTCAAAAAGGCGAGAACAAAGTGTTGAGCTTGGAACAATAACATCCCCCCAATACGGGGTAGCGCATCCCTTTACGATCGACTCCCGTAACCCCTTTCATTTTCGCCTAATCGTCTGCGAAGCGGATCGGCCAAATATCCTTGCATCATGCGAGGGCCTTCGGGCAACGGAAGAGACCGATGAAGCGGGGCGGCAGCATCTCCTGCCCGTTGAACCATCCGACAACCTCCAGGAAAAACTTTGGGAAATACGCTTTGACGGCGATGGTGATCCTGTTCTTTACGTTAACAGTGACACGCAAATCGGTATGCTCGCGCGCATGCGCGGGGATGAGATTTTTCAAGCCCTGATCCTGCCCCAGGCTGTCGAGCAGGTTTTGCGGCGACTAAGTCAGCATCCCGACGATGATGAAGGCTGGCAGGGTAAGTGGAACTCCTATCTTCTGGCGCGCGGTATCGAGCATCCCGACGATCCTGACGATGAAGAAAACTGTGCGGAGTGGGCACGGGCCGTCTCACAGAAATTTGCTAACGAAAACAAATTCCTCACCAAAACGCGCAAGAAAATCATGGAGACCGATTATGACAGTTGATATGATTCGCGCTCTCAATGACACCGGCATCAAAGCCTTTCAAGAATTCATCGAGGAGACTCGTGCAGCTGAAAAGAATGGTAATCCCAGGCTCGCACCACCCCTGCAATTGCTCGCCGATGAGGCTATGACGGAATCCGTCGAAATCGATCTCGCACTGGATAATTCCCTCTCATTCGAAAATCGCTTTAATATGGCCGCCCATCTCAATACCAAACTTGGTCCTAGCTTTGACGATCGTCTGTACGACAACGCCGGGCTTTGGGCCTGGCTAGCACTTTTCTATTTCGATCAGCTTCGTGCGGTGAAGGGGCTTACACAGCGATCCGAGCATTTCGTCCCGGATGAATGGTCAAAGCAAACATTGGGGCAAGACCTCGGCTATCGCCATTCAGTTCGCACACCGCTCCACCTACTGCGCAACTATGAAGAGGCTTTTGCGCGCTTTGCTCTCACCGGTCGACCCGTCCACCAGATGGGCGACATTGTCGAACAAGTTGCCAGCCGTCCTAAACTGCTCCGCAGTGAACGCCTGCGCGCGACGATGTTGAAGCTGTATCAGGCCAAGAACAGTGGAGCAAAACGTGGCTCTGCATCGGCCCCAAGCAAAAATCGCAATTCAGATGCAGGTCGCGGTGGCCTCCGCCGCTTCGCAAACGTTTATGTACCCCGCATCAAGCTGGGCTTTGACATTGATGAAATGGAGGTCGTCGAGATCGTCACGGTGTGCGGCACCGAAATCAGCACCAGCAAGTTTGCGAAGCCATAGACCTATTCAGCTGCGACACTGACAGCTTGACGTATCGATCGTCTTGCGGTGCGACGCAACTCATCGTGGATTACATCAGCTAGATTCTTCGCCATGAGCGGGGGCACGGCATTGCCGATCTGGCGATATGCCGCATTCATCGCACCGCAAAAGGTAAAACCATCGGGAAAGCTTTGCAGCCGCGCGGCCTCCCTCACGGAAATTACACGTCCTTGTGCGCCGTCATAGTGAATATGCGTATAGGTGTCTTTGCCAATATGAGCGGTGAGTGTACGCACGGGCTTGTCTTCCTCCAACTTCCACCAGCGGTTAGGGAATTTTCCCGGATCATAAGGCGGCACCATCCGCTTATTCAGATCAAGCCATGGCTGCGAATTAGCTCTCAGCCGTTTTCTTTTCGCTTCTATTTCGAACAGTGACACAGCGACTTGTAGAGCGGCCGGATACTCGCTGCCCGACTCCATCGCTTCAAAAATATGGATATCGCGAGGCAATCGGCGTATCACGTGATCAAGCACACCGTGAATGTTCTCAAATCCGTCCCATGAACGCATCAGCCGTGCATATTCTGATGGCCGTGTCCGGCGATAGCGCGCCAGCGTGTCAAAGCGCTGAGTGCCGCGCTTTAATTTGTTCTCACGGTGCACAAGGATCGAGGGTAGATCGCCGAGCGCCTGCTTTGCGGAGACCGCGTGAGGACGATTGCACCCGCCTGCTTTGGCTCTGATATATGCTTGGTCGTTGAACAAATCGACAAGTTTTAATGCAACGGCCCGCTGTCCCTTATATCCCACCGGCAGCTGGTAGTAATGTGTAGCCTTTGGAAATTTTATATGCGCGCACAATTCCTTGCGATAGGCGATCATGTAAACGCGATCACGCATTTGGGGGACGCCATGATGGGCACTGTTAATGAGCGAGTAATAGGCGTCATAACCAAGACCGTCGAGCGCTTCGCTCATTTCCTGCACAACGTTATGCCCACCAAAGTTCATGATATCGGGGACGTTTTCCATCAGAACGGCAAGAGGTTTCAAGCGGTTGATATAGTGCAGATATCTGAGATAGAGATCGGCTCGGGGATCAATTTTAAACGCGTGAGGGTGATCTGCAATCTCCCTGAGTTTTGCCCGTCCGATACGCGCATAGGCTTGGCATGGGGGGCCGCCGATTATGAGATCAATGGCATGTTCGGGAAGGCCCAGATCGAATTCTTCAATTATCTCTTCTGGTTCGATTCTCGTGATGTCGCGCGGTCTCGCATGACGCGAAATGATTTCAGCAGCGTTGCCTTTGTAGAAGTTTTCGGCATGGGTTCTGGCGGCGGTCGCGTCGATTTCCATCGCAGCTGCTATATCGAATCCGGCCGAGTAGAAGCCCAGGCTGAGACCGCCACATCCGGCAAAAAGGTCTAGCACGCGCGGTCGATAGCGCCGGTTGGCACTCAGACGAAGTATTTTTCGCTCTATCGCATCCTGCATTCATATGTTCCACTAAACGGAGCGACTGGTCTGCTTCCGTTGATAACAATAGATCGGACTCGAATCGGAAGGTTGCATCCGCTATCCTTGTTACCAGGCTTGGGACAGCGTGACCAGGTCTAAACCGTTACATCTCAATTCTGGGGATAAATGAAAGGCCCGATCGTGGATGTCTTGACGCCAGACCAGAGACGGCTGTGCATGTCCCGCAACCGTGGGCGGGATACTAAACCGGAGTTACTTCTTCGTCGTGCCCTCTGGCACCGGGGATTTCGCTATCGGGTGCGCACAAATTTGCCTGGCAAGCCTGATGTTGTGTTTTCCCGACTTAAGATCGTCATCTTTGTTGACGGTTGCTTCTGGCACCGTTGCCCTGAGCATGGGGCCAAGCCAAAGACGAATGCCTCCTTCTGGTCCGACAAACTAAAAAGGAATAAGGTAAGAGACGCCGAGGTTACCGCGTTGTTGGAGGCGGAGGGATGGACAGTCGTCCGTATCTGGGAGCACGAAATAAAGCAGGACCTTGCTGCTGCTTTGGCGAGGGTCAAAAACTTGCTGGAGCAGCAACAACGGATCTGAATAACGAGACCGATTCTGGAGGGATAGGGTGATGATCGTTGGGGAGAAGATTCTCGAATACGAGCTTATCGACAATGTAGATCGAACTGCACTGAAGAATAGCACCTATAATCTACGCATCGGCGAGATCATTCCAATCGGGAAGCAGGCAATACGTGAGCGCCACAAACGGAAAGATCCCCTTACTGTTTACTACGTTGAGCCGCGGGAAATGGTTTGGGTCGTTTCCAAGGAAACGCTAAAAATGCCCAAGACCGTGACAGGTGTGGCCACACTGAGAACTCACCTTACTAGCCAAGGAATCCTGGCGTTGAGCGCGGGAATCATAGATCCTGGGTATAAAGGTCCAATAAGCACTGCGCTCATAAACTTTTCCGATAGGCCCAGACGTATTGAGGCCGGTTACGGGTTCATGCGCATTGCATTCTTTGAGCACGAGGACATTTCTGGCTTTGAACACGCAGGAAAACCGGTGCCACGTTACAACTACATTCGATCACTCGAGGATGCTTCCGTTGCAGAGTTCTCGCCAAATTTCATGAACATTCCAAGTTTTGATGACGACTACTACCATGAAAAATTCTGGTCTGTTCTGTGGAGCGGCATCTGGAACAACAAGAAATACTCTATCCCCGCATTTGCAGGGTTAATAATCATCCTACTCTTTCTTTTTGAGCAGGGTCTTGCCAAATTTTTCTTTGAGAAATGGGGAGGAATTCTCTACCTTAAGAAGCAGTTTTTCGGCTGAACGCTCCAGTTCTCACCTACATCGCTGTCTTATCTCTTATTCGTGACGCGCGACAAGCCATTCGTTAATATCCTTGTATCCCGAAAACATATCGGATTCATCTGTCGTGATCTCCCTTCCCGTCTCTGCGAGGAAGAAATTTGTCGTCGCTCGCCCAGCATCGTCATGGTCGAGATGCAAACGAACGTGATTGTAGTTTCCTGCCTTGATTTCGACCACTGCGCGGCGTTTCAGGGCGATGGAATGCAGGATGATGGCGTCTTCCTTGAGTGCGTCGGTGGCTCGGTGCGTTAGTAGGCTCAGGAAATCCATGAAACCTTCGAAAATCGCCACCGAGTGCCTATCACTTCCCTGCCCTTCTATGACGCTGATATCTTTGCCGGTGCCGACGAAACCCTTGAAGACGGCGCTGCGCACGTCAAAACCTTCGCCACATGGAAAGCCGAGCCCGAAAAACTGACCGACACCGCTCGCCGGTCTAAAATGCACCTGGCGCAGATAGCGGTGCGCAATATCCAAGTCTATAGCGCGGCTATTGAGATAGTCAGCGAGTGCCGGATGCTTGATGTCGCAGACTTTGAGGATCTGAAAGGCGGCATTCGTTTCTGACCCTTGACCTGTTTTTTCTTTTTCACCCGCAACGCTTCTTCCTGCCGGACGCGCCATTCCAAATAGACGCGGTGCGTCGGTGCGTTGCTGCGGCGTTGGTCCGAGACCTGTCGCATCAAGGATGGCGAGCGCTTCGGCGACCGTCACGGATTTCAGTTCGCAGACGAGATCGATAAGTGTTCCACCCTGCCCCAGCCCGTGATCGAACCAGACATTCAACTGTGTGTCGACTTTGAACGATGGGGTTTTGTCGCCGGAACGGATCGGGCTCGAATACCACAGCTCGCGCCCGTCCTGGCGTGTGCGGTCAGGTTTTAGTCCCTGATATTCGAGGAATTGCGATATGGGAATCGCGCGAGCATCGACAGCTCTCATGGTATTGGCCGGGTTAGGGAATAGATGCAATCAGTTTATGGAGGGGAACGAAAAACGCAAATCGGTTGTTGTCCCATAGCGTCTCACAGCAGCCGAACCATAAAAAATTCTGGGCAGTCGCTCAGCGGACGCCTAGCGTCGGCAACGCACCGACGCACAAGAACTCCACATGACACCGGCTTCGCATGGGCGCGGGGGCCGCAAACAAAACCGCCGTGCGTTGAAAATGTTTGGGGCAATCAGTCCTTGCCAATTCTACACAGCAACCAGCACTGTCAAGTACCGAATTTATAAGGACTGCTGACGAATTATTTGCTAAATTAGCGGTTCCCGCTACGCTTTGACAGAGGCTTATTTGCAGGTGTTTCTTGGCTACGTCTGATTGATCAGTCAGATGTATTTTATACTTTTAGTTATTTATTATGACGAACTACGTAGCAATCAAGGATAGTGAAGGGAACGATATTATTACGGCAAGTGAATTGAAACAGGCCGTTGAAAACTACCAGAACGAAATATTCGATTTCCCGGTTTTATATATTGGAATATCAAATGGCGCTATATATGAAGTGGCTCAGGTTAATTTGAACAGAAATGCAATCGTTGGTTACGATTGGATGCCTTGCGGGACCCCAGGCTGATTGTGAGAAACCTCATTCGACGCGCTTATTCAATCCGGTCCACTTGAACGTATCCAAAGATGTTGAGACTGTAGAAAATTTACGCCGGAAATCAAATTACACCCGCGCGATGGGCGCTGCGAGGTATGTCATTGTAACCCTAGTACAAAATAATTAGCATCGACCAAGTCGATAAAAACTATAAATAGGTAGGGGAGACCCTGCCCTTTTTTATGGTCAACCCTTCAGCATCGTTCCCAATAGCTGCCATCCGGTAAGGGCGTTTTTTTCCTGAACCCACGTTTGAGGCAACATTCATCCCTTGGTGAGTCTACACCAGAGCGCCGCACGTAAATGACTGGTCATACACTGAATCGCCCCTAGATTTCTAGACACCTTGCTGGGTAAAAGTGAAGCAAGGAGAATATCATGTCAGGATCTATT
>JAJRZC010000343.1 GCA_024275435.1 Alphaproteobacteria bacterium | reverse complement strand
TCATAACTGCCTCATTACCTGTTGGACGTTTCCCAGTATTTTTTCCGGGTTGACGATCAATTTAAACGAGACAACTAAAGGTTACCTAAATAGACATAGTAAAAGAATAGTAACGACCCTTCCTCGCAAGACTTTATTAATGATAAGTTCCCAATGACCTGTATTTTCCCTTAAAAGCCTTGTTTTTACCGCCTCTTGGTTGCCGAAGAAAGCAGCTTGCAAGTCTTGCGTGTGGCTTTTTTCCTTAAAGTGGGCCCCTCAACCTTCGGTTTTGTTAGTGGATCTTAACACGGTCAACCTTTATTAATGGAAATTCAGCTCACAAACTCAAATTCTGAGCGTCCTCTCGATTGGGAAGAACCATCTCGTTATCGTCTAAGGGCTTGAAATAACCTTCAACCTGACTGTTGGTGACCTGCTCAAGGGTGGCCGGTTGCCATTTGGGATTATCGTCCTTATCGATCAGGGCTGAGCGAACCCCTTCATAGAAGTCGTGCCCCTCAAGAAACCGGCAGGCGAGGCGATAGTCCATCTGCAGTAATTGCCGCAGGCTCATAGACTTGGCGTTTTGCAAATGTTGCAGAGTCACCTTCAAGGATAGAGGGGAGCGCTTCTGCAAATTGGTGGCGACATCGTGGGCCCATTGCGCATGGGATCCCTTAATACTTTTGAGACTTTCGAGGATTTCCTCCATGGTGGGCTTAGAAAAGCAAAGTGCGATGGTTTCCCGAAGTTCTTCAAGTTCTCCTGGACCCGGATCTTCATGACGATCGTCTAGTACAGGATCGACGGGTTGGGCATCTGCGAGTTCTTTCTTAATGGCTTCAAAGTGTTGGCTTGAGATACAGTGGGTGACCAAACCCAGCGCATAAGCGTCTTCGCGGGTCACTCTGGCTCCTGTCAATCCGAGATAAAACCCGATTTGGTCGGGCATTTTGGCCAATACACTGGCAACGCCAACATCGGGAAACAAGCCGATGGCTGTTTCTGGCATAGAAAACCAGTATTTCTCTCCTGCAACCCGATGGGTCCCATAGATTGTAATGCCGACTCCAGAACCTATCACCATGCCGTTGATTAAGGAGACAGTGGGCTTGGTTAGGCATTCCAATTGCCAATTGAGTGTATATTCGGCCTTGAATGCCGCGCGGGCGGTGGCTTGATCCTTTTTCGCCCGAGTTACGATTTCACGAACGTCAGCACCCGCACAAAAAGCCTTTTCACTCTTGGATTGGATCACCAAGGCATAGATTTCCGGATCTCTCACCAATTTGGGCAGTATCTCTGACAACCTTTCCCGCATGGCGTAATTCATGGCGTTATAAGCGCGCGGGCGGTTCAGAGAAACCAGTTGTATGGCGCCTTCTGTCTGAAAAAGGATTTCGGCTTCAGGAGTGTCTGGGGAGCTGTTTGAAGTGTTCAAAAGGTGGTTCTCCGGGGCGTATGAAACTTAGGTTTTTGGTTCTGAAGTTAGGGTGTGATCTGTTTTGGCGTATGAGAAGTGGCAATTTCAATGGATCAAAGAGCCGATGCTGCCGCATTTTTGACCTATACACTTTTTTTGGAACTCTGGAGAAGTCTTTGGGATTCGTTGACGTCTCACCCTAGAATCGCTTCTTCACCAGTGGTCTAACGTCCGCGTATTGCCCATTGGTGGTAACAAGAGGCCCTAGTCAGAAAAGGTGCACGCACGAATGATTTTTGCTCGGATAATCACCTGTGTTGTAGCCTTTGCGTTTTTGGGAGCTGCGGATCTCTCAGCTCAATCATTGGGCGATGTGCTATCGCAAACCGGCAGGGTACTTTCGAAGACCGTGCGCTCTGCGGAAAGGGCCTTGACCAAATCAACCTCGAAGTGGGGCAAGGCTGAGCAACACCAGCAAGAAGAGAATTTGAGAGATTTGGCGCTAGCACCGCCGCTACCTGAGCGTCGTCCGCGTCCGTGGGAGCTTGAAACCCAATTTAGCCAACCACTGCAATCGAGATCTGCTGATGGTCACGCGATGGCACAACCCGTTGCTCAAACCATTCAACAGCCAACGAATAAAATCGTTTCTGGAAAGAATAATTCGCGGATACCTCATCAAGCGAAAAAAACCGTCTCTCAGAAGGTGAGTGAGCCGCACGTTCCCAAGTCCGCTGCCAAGTCTACTGAAGCGCCCCAGACCGACACTTGGTCGCCCGTTGAAATAAATGTGGCGCAAGCGCGTTGCCGGCTTCTGTTAAAGCAGGTTGATGCCGTGACTATTTCGCAGCCCGCCATCAAGAAGGGACCATGCGGTGATGCTGCTCCTGTCAAACTTGTCTCCATTGGACGTTCACCCGAGGTGGCGATCTCTCCGCCTGCTGTGGTCAATTGTCAGATGGTTCACATGCTGCACACATGGCTTGAAGAAGACCTGCAACCGCTGGCAAAGAAACACCTTGGTGCACCTATCGTTACCATTGAGACGATGAGTTCGTATTCATGCCGCAATGCCTATGGGAGAACTTCAACACGACTGTCTGAACACGGTCGGGCGAATGCTTTAGATATCGGTGGTTTTCTGACAGCCAATGGAAAGCGCACACGTTTGCTTGCACATTGGGGACCCAACCATCGCGATATCACGGCGGCCAAGAAAAAGGCTCAAGAGAAAACCCGACGAGCGATGCTCAAGAAACAAAAAGCTTCACAACTGGCTGAAAAAGCGACGGAGAAACAGTCCAAGCAAGAACAAGGCTCGGTTGCAAAAAACACTTCCAGTCCCCCCAAGGTTCACAAAATATCTTTGGAAACTGCAGAATCCGGCGTCCCGCTTCCTGTAAGAGGAACATTGATTGAGGGGGTGGGTGAGAAGGCAAACAAGAACCGCCATGTTCAAACAGCCACGATTGAGAAGACTGGGCACTCTTCGGCCAGACTTGGGGGACCCAAACTGAATAAATCCGAAAACGGTAAGGCTGCTTCACAAAAGAGGGGCCAAGTGTCTTCATTGGCGATCGAGACACCAGCACCTACCTTGCGACCCTCCAATACGAAACAAGCCCGGTTCCTTCGTGCCGCACATAAAACAGGATGTGCGAAATTTGGCACGGTGCTGGGGCCGGAAGCCAATGAGGCGCATCGCAATCATTTTCATGTTGATCTGGCGCCACGTAAACATGGCAACTACTGTAGATAACTTTACTTACGGCTGTTAGGTAACCGGCAGGTAACCAACTCGCCAAGTTTTCGTGAGGGCTTTTGGGAACTCTCCCGTATTCTTTGATTTATCAAATTCAAACCGCCAAGGTTACGCAATTCATGAGCTGGCACTATGACCAAGAGTAACTTCGCAGCTTCCGACAAAGAGCGCGAAAACCTAGCCGGGCGCAAACTAGAAAGCTCTTCTATGACTGGTCAGTTTCCTTCAGTACGGATGCGACGAAACCGACGCGCTGCATGGAGCCGCCGTCTGGTAAGTGAAACGACTTTAAGTACGGATGATCTGATCTGGCCGTTGTTCCTGGTAGAGGGAGAGGGCGTTCGTGAGCCCGTCCCCTCCATGCCCGGTGTTGAACGCTTGTCCATTGATTTTGCTGTTGAGGCTGCTGCTCAGGCCAAATCGCTGGGTATCCCTGCTATTGCATTGTTTCCCAACACACCTGCCTTGAAGCGAAATGACGAAGCGTCTGAAGCATTGAACCGTGACAACCTTGTGTGCCGTGCGACGCGTGCAATCAAAAAAGCTGTGCCTGAAATCGGTATTATCCTTGATGTGGCCCTTGATCCTTACACCAGCCATGGGCATGACGGGTTGTTGCGTGGTGGCGATGTCGCCAATGACGAGACGCTCAGCGTTCTGGTGGCCCAGTCTTTGGTGCAAGCGCAAGCGGGGGCAGATATTCTGGCGCCCTCAGACATGATGGACGGGCGTGTTGGTGCTATTCGTAATGCGCTTGAAGGTGCCGGTTTCCATAACACCCAGATCATGTCTTATTCGGCGAAATATGCTTCGGCATTCTATGGACCGTTTCGAGATGCGGTTGGCTCGTCATCAAAGCTCAAGGGTGACAAGCGCACCTACCAGATGGATCCGGCCAATACCGAAGAGGCACTTCGTGAGGTAGCGCTGGATATTGCTGAAGGTGCGGATATGGTCATGGTGAAACCCGGCATGGCTTACCTCGACATAGTCTGGCGGGTCAGCTCAACTTTCGAGGTTCCAACATTTGCTTATCAGGTGTCGGGAGAGTACGCGATGTTGATGGCGGGCGTACAAAATGGCTGGCTTGATGAAGATCGGGTCATGATGGAGAGCCTGCTTGCTTTCAAGCGCGCAGGGGTGGTGGGAATTTTGACGTACTTCGCGCCGCGTGCTGCCAAGCTGTTAAATGAGCACCGCTGTTGATTATCGAAATTGAGTTGACGGGAATGTTTGTGGTCAACTCAGCGACGCACCCGCCGGCGTGTCCTGGGTTTTGGGCGAGGACGAACTGCGGGTTGAGCTTGACCATCTTCGGAATTTGCTGCTGCATTGCCCGCATCAGCGGTCTCGGGTGGCGGCGCGTTTGTGGGTTTTTCACAGTCCGTTAGCCAAATATCGAATACGGGATGTTCGACCGCATTCAGTCCGGGGCTTTGCGCAAACATCCAACCGGAAAAAATCTTGTGTTGGGATCCATCGAGTTCAACTTCTTCGATTTCCACAAAGGATGTTGTCTTTGGGGGCTCCACGGGCGGGCGCGAGTAGCAAACGCGTGGGGTTACTTTTAGCGATCCGAAGATCACGGTCTCGTTGAGAGGGATTTCAAGCCGCCGGATCTTTGCTGTCACCTTGTCGAGGGCGGCAAAGACTGCCACAGCATTCTCTAGGCGCTGCGCATTGGCTGAAGTGGGGGTCATGAATAGCGGTATGGCCACCAGACACGTCACCGCAAAACATGCCAACATGTGACCACGAGCGTTTTGTTGAATGGTGCTGTTTGGCGGTCTGTTCATGACGTTGGTATTCGTCGTTTCCTAAGAATCAATGGGACAAAGCATGCTGTTGCCTAACATAGATGGCTTTAGGCTCACAGTAAGACGCATGAACAATCTGTTTTCTGCTCAATGACGGGGACAAGCATACCGACAACGAATGAACCTGCGTTCTTAAGTAATCGTTTTGCGCAATGAACTTGGCACCATAGTGGCTCGTTTGATGAACTTGTGTTCAATCAGGCTTCCAGGCGTCATAATCGCCAGTGGCGGGCGGGCGTTTTTGTGGTGTCAAAATTGATCCATCCGGCCGGTAGGCGTGTCGGGTTCCCGTCATATTCATGAGATGTGGGCGCTGCCAGGGCCGAGGCGTGTAATTTTCCTCTGTTGGGGGCGTATCAACGGTGTAATGAAGCCAGCCATGCCACTGTGGAGGCACGAGCGAAGGGTCGGCTAAATTCTGATAAGTGACGAAGCGGCGTGGCACACCTAAAGGACCTGTTCCCTTGCGCTGCTCATAGTAGCGGTTGCCGAACTCATCCTGGCCGATCAAGCGGCCTTGGTTCCAAATTGTGAGGCGCGTGCCCCAGGTGTTTCCACCCCACCAACTGAAGATTTCACTGAAAATGCTCATGTTTTGCTGCTTCCGCTTTCGAAGATGCATCCTGTAGGCCATGACCTTGTGTTGCGATACGGGAAACCGTTGGGTGAGTCCAGTGTCGTGACCTCGATGCCTCACTTTTACTTGTCTGGGAGGAATGCTCATCAAAGGCCTCACAAGACGCTCTGTTAGGTCACATCGTGTCATTGAGGTTACACTGTTTCAATACGGAATCGAGCTAGTCTCGCTGAAAGCGCATGCTGATTGTCCACATGAGAGGCAATCCTTATGCTTGGGCATCTAGGGTCTGCCCGATAACTGGCTCTCCACCGCTTATCCATAAGATTTCCACACACCGCCCACAGCCACACCACATCTAGTGTGTGTGGCCACTGCAACCCACTATCGCTTGTTTTGAGGGGCGAATCATACCAATTTATCAATGTGGCCGCAGGGGGTTCGAGTGCCTTGATACTTGAACCGATTTCCTAAGAAAAACGGCCAGATATCTGAGTAGCGTTTTCCCTCAATTGTGGCGTTTCTGGAGCTTCTCTGTGGTCAGCAAAAGATGTCTTTTGTGATCAAGAGTGTAGGCAATCAGCTAGCTGTGCGGGTTTTTTGGATGCATGCAAAAGATTTGCGTGCCCTCTCACAGCGCCCAGCCACGGTGAGGAAATGAAATAATTCGCCTGGTTCCGTCTCTTTTGATGGCGGTGCCACAATAACCAACTTCTGAGCTCGGTTCTGGGCCGTCTAAAAAAGTAACTCGTATTTTACGGAAAAGACCGTAGTTCCCCAAACGTGATGGGACCTACGACGCTATGAAAATCACACGCCACTTTACCAAAGCCGGGCAGTCGCCTTACCAAACTATCAATTTTCGGCGCGCCACATCGGAAATTAAAAACCCCGACGGCTCGGTGGTGTTTCACCTTGAAGGTATTCGTGTTCCGGAGCAGTGGTCGCAAGTTGCAGCGGATATTCTGGCGCAGAAGTATTTTCGCAAAGCTGGTGTTCCACGTTATCTGAAAAAGATCGAAGAGACGCAGGTGCCGTCGTGGTTATGGCGTTCTGTTCCGGATAAAGAAAAACTAGCTGATCTTTCAGAAGAGGAACGCTTTGGTGGTGAAACCGATGCTCGTCAGGTGTTTGATCGGCTCGCGGGAACCTGGACCTATTGGGGCTACAAGGGTGGCTATTTCACCACCGAGGAAGATGCCCGCGCGTTTTACGATGAAATTCGCTACATGTTTGCCATGCAAATGGCGGCACCGAATTCGCCACAGTGGTTCAACACGGGTCTTCACTGGGCCTATGGCATTGATGGTCCGGGCCAGGGTCATTTCTATGTGGATCATGTTACGGGAAAGCTCACGAAATCACGTTCTGCCTACGAGCACCCCCAACCACACGCCTGTTTCATCCAATCGGTGGACGACGATCTCGTCAATGAGAATGGCATTATGGATCTGTGGGTGCGGGAAGCGCGTTTGTTTAAGTACGGCTCAGGCACGGGCACAAACTTTTCCAGTCTTCGTGGCTTAAATGAAACTCTATCGGGTGGCGGGCGCTCCTCTGGTCTGATGAGCTTTCTAAAGATCGGTGACAGGGCAGCTGGCGCCATTAAGTCAGGTGGCACAACACGCCGCGCGGCTAAGATGGTTGTTGTTGATGTTGATCACCCGGACATTGAGGAATACGTCAACTGGAAGGTGAAAGAAGAGCAGAAGGTTGCCGCCCTGGTGACCGGTTCGAAGATCTGCCAGAAACGCCTGAAGGCGGTGCTGAAAGCTTGCGTCAACTGCGAAGCGGACGGTGACGAGTGCTTTGACCCGAAAAAGAACCCCAAGCTTAAAGACACCATCAAACTGGCACGGCGGGACCTGGTGCCCGATAATTTGATCAGGCGTATTATTCAGTTTGCCCAACAGGGATATACGGATCTCAATTTCGCTACCTACGATACGGACTGGGATTCGGAAGCCTACCTGACGGTTTCAGGTCAGAACTCCAACAATTCCGTTCGCGTTACGGATGACTTC
>JAJRZC010000342.1 GCA_024275435.1 Alphaproteobacteria bacterium | reverse complement strand
GCAGGCGTGGAAAAAATGCTTCCCGAATACTACGAGCTACGTGGCTGGACGCCCGATGGCGTACCAACCAACGAAACCCTGAGCCGCCTCGCACTTTAAAACTGGCGGCCCCCTTTGCCAGTAGAACCTGGTAAAGGGCGGGATCCACACACAGGTGATTGGCGCAAACCAATTATTAAGGTTGAGGACCACATGCACTACGTCATCTTAGGTGCCGGACCCGCTGGTGTAACCGCTGCTGAAACGATCCGCTCCATTGATAAATCAGGTGAGATCACCTTAATCGGCGGGGAACCAGAACCGCCCTACAGCCGCATGGCGATTCCTTACTACATCCACGGTAAAGTTGGTGAGGATGGCACGTACCTGCGCTTCGAACCCGATCACTACCAGAAGCTGGGAATTCGCTATATTTCCGGTCGCGCCAGCGGCATCGACACACGGGAAAAGGCTCTGTTCATAGATGACCGCCAACGCATCGACTACGACAAGCTCCTCATTGCCACCGGCGCTTCACCAATAACCCCCCGTATCCCCGGCGTTAATCTTGAAGGCGTCAACAATTGCTGGACACTCCCCGACGCGCGCGAAATTCTAAAACGCGCAGACAAAGGTGCTCCAGTCGTTCTCGTCGGTGCCGGCTTCATTGGCTCGATCATCTTGGAGGCGCTGTATCTACGAGAATGCGACGTTACAATCGTCGAGCTTGCCCCACGCATGGTTGCCCGCATGATGGATGAGACCGCAGGCGGCATGCTCGGCCGATGGTGCGAAAAGAAAGGTGTCAAAGTCAAAACAAACACCAGCGTTACCCGGATCTCTCAAGGCGGTGAGGGCGAACATCCGCTAAGTGTTCACCTCTCCGACAACTCACAGATCCCCGCAGCCCTCGTCGTTATGGCTGTCGGTGTGCGTCCGAACATCGGCTTTCTTGTCTGCTCGAACATCAAGGTCAACTACGGCATCACAGTCGATAACTTCCTTCAAACATCCGCCCCCGATGTCTATGCCGCCGGCGACTGCTGCGAAGCAATCGACCTTTCAACAGGCAAACCCGATATGCTTGCCATTCAACCTGTCGCCGTCGAGCATGGCCGCATTGCAGGTCAGAACATGGCCGGTAAGATCACCCCCCATGAGGGGTCTTTGAACATGAACGTACTCGACACCATGGGCCTCATCTCCTCATCCTTCGGCCTATGGCAGGGAGCGAAAAACGGCAAGACCTCAAAACTCATCGATGAGGAAAACTTCAAATATCTGAAGCTGGAATTTTTGGGAGACAAAATTGTCGGCGCTCAATGCGTTGGGCTGACCGATCACGTCGGCATCTTACGCGGTCTCATTCAAACTCAACTCAGTCTCGGTGATTGGAAAGACCTCCTCATTGAATCACCAGAACGACTGCGTGAAGCTTACGTCGCCATTTCACACAACGCGCCCACCCACGGCCCCACCGGACCCAATCCAAATGTACCCGCTCCCGCCTTACCAGTAAGCTAGGATCATACCCGGATAAGTGTTTCGTGGTTACAGCAGCTCCCTTACAAGATCATCGAAGATCTAGGAGCGGGGGTTTGGGTTTCAAGTCCATCAAAACCTGAAAAACAGCCCAAGCCCAGTTGCCCCCAGACCCTGTCCTGAAAACCCACATTCATGATTTGTGCTGCTCGATAATAGGCACAATGGCGCGTTCAAGCGTCTCTTCCCAGGGCGCGGGAGTAATTCCAAACACACGCTCAATCTTCGAACAATCCAGAACCGAGTAGGCGGGCCGGCGGGCCGGAGTTGGATACTCAGCCGTGGTAATGGCCTTTAGTCGAGGGATCTTAAAACCCAATTCCTTGGCATGGAGGAAGATTTTTCCGGCAAACCCATACCAAGTGGTCTTCCCGCCGCCAGTAAAATGATAGAGCCCCCAAACATCACTTTCCGCCGGTTCATTCACCAATCGCGGCACCAAATCAAGAAGTGTTTTCGCAATATCATCGGCAAAAGTCGGTGTTCCCTGCTGATCGCTAACGACGCCCAGCTCTTCACGTTCTTGACCAAGCCGCAGCATCGTATGAACAAAGTTATTGCCTTCGACCCCATAAACCCACGCCGTACGCAAAATAATATGACGCGGCGCGCTCGCCTCGATCGCAACTTCTCCCGCCGCTTTGGAAGCACCATAGACACCAAGCGGCTTGCGAAGATCCGTTTCCACATAAGGCGTATGCTTGGAACCATCAAAAACGTAGTCAGTCGAAATGTGCAACAGTGGAATATTGCGTGAGGCACACACCCGCGCCAACACCCCTACACCTGTCGCATTGACTAAAACCGCTTCCTCGCGTTCCGTCTCCGCTTTGTCCACCGCAGTAAATGCCGCAGCATTTATAACCACAGACGGGGCCACATCTTCAAAAAACTTTTCAATGCTTGAAGCGTTCGAAAGATCGAGTTCAGGCCGACCACAAACAACAACTCTGTCACCACGCTCAGAGGCAATGCGCAAAAGCGCGCGCGCAACCTGGCCCGATTTTCCAATAACCCCAATCGGTCCACTCATAACCAAACCTCAAGCCAATACGAAAAATTCACCCTTCACCACGCGCACCAAGTGCTGCGGCCCGTATCGCCGCAATGTTGGCAGCATAATCCTTTGGCGTTCCACCCTTAAACACCGCCGACCCCGCAACCAGAACATTGGCACCTGCTTCAACCACTAGCGGCGCTGTTTGCGGCGTTACACCGCCATCAATTTCAATATCAATCGGTCGATCACCAACCATCTCTTTAATACGACGCACCTTCTCCACAACAGCAGGAATAAACGCCTGCCCACCAAAACCGGGGTTCACAGTCATCAACAAAATAAGATCCACCCGATCCAGCACATAGGCGATTTCACTTTCAGGCGTGCCCGGGTTTAAAGATACCCCGGCCTTCTTGCCCAGCGCGCGAATAGCCTGCAAAGATCTATCAAGATGCGGCCCCGCCTCAGCATGAACCGTAATGATTTCTGCGCCCGCTTCCGCAAAGGCCTCCAAATATGGATCAGCCGGAGCAATCATCAAATGGCAATCAAATAGCTTCTTGGAAGCCCCCCGAATAGCTTTGATAACAGGCGGTCCAAAAGTGATATTTGGTACAAAATGTCCATCCATCACGTCCAGATGAATCCAGTCGCCCCCAGCCTTATCGACATTGGCCACCTCTTCACCAAGTCGCGAAAAGTCAGCAGAAAGAATGGAAGGCGCGATGATGATCGGCCGGGACATAAGCTTCCTCCAAGATAATCAGCTGGAAAATATAATCACACCATACTCAGCTAAGAGCTTATGGCCCCATTGCAGAAATTCTGCCACCCCACCACGACGCTAAAGCAGATTAACCGGGGAAAACCCGACGCTTGCGCTCGATCAGCTTCATGATCATAGGCGTCAAGATAAGCTGCATCGCAAGGTCAAGCTTACTGCCGGGAATAACAATGGCATTCGCCCTCGACATGAAAGAACCGTCGATAAGCGCCAAGAGGTAGGAAAGATCCAGATCCGTGGGCTTCTTGAATCGAATGACAACCATCGATTCTTCCGGTGTTGGAATCCACCGCGCAACAAACGGATTCGACGTATCAACAGTGGGCACACGCTGAAAATTGATATCCGTTTGCGAAAACTGCGGACAAATATATTCGATATAGTCCGGCATCCTGCGCAAAATCGTCTCTGTAATTTCCTCCGAGGAATATCCTCGAGTGCTCTTATCACGGTGAATTTTTTGGATCCACTCAAGGTTGATAACCGGCACGACCCCAATTGCTAGATCGGTATATTGCGTCACATCCAGCTTGTCCGTTTTGATGGCCCCATGCAAACCCTCATAAAACAGCAGATCGGTATTTTCGGGAAGATCCTCCCAAGGCGTAAACATCCCCTCTCGTGCTTCCAGTTGATCAGCCTCGTTATCATCATGCACGTAATGTCGCGTACGCCCAGTTCCTGTCTCACTGTAACTTTTGAACGTGGCCTCCAACTCTTCAAGCAAATTGGCCTCCAATCCAAAATGCGAAAAGTGGTCGTTCCCCTTTGCTGCCTCGATCTTCACCTGCTCGTTCATTTCCTCGCGCGTATATCGATGAAATGCATCACCCTCAATAAACGCCGCTGTGATTTTCTCACGTCTGAAAATGTGCTCGAACGTACGCCGCACTGACGTCGTACCCGCACCCGAAGAACCTGTAACTGAAATGATTGGATGCTTGTCAGACATGCAAGCAGTTGCCTCCTCGCGCTCTGTTGCCAACACCATAACTGAAGTAAGCGTGTGCTCGCTCTTGATGGAAAATAAAAGTCATTAAACCAGATCACAAACGCCAGCGCGCACTAGGATTAGTTTCCCGAAACAACCTAGTCGCGTCTAATGAAAATTAAGCCAACCTTATTCAAAGATTTCTTAAAACTAATTACGGAAAAGCCCCCGTCGGCCGAACAAGGGTGAACGCTCCCCTTGGGGATAAGGGTCCGAATGCAATCGAACAACATATTCCACTTCAGCCTTGGAACCAACGATGATCGGTATTTTCTGATGCAACTCACCTGGCTTCAACTCAAGTATTCTTGTCCGCCCAGTGGAAGCTGCTCCACCAGCTTGTTCCACAATAAAAGCAATGGGGTTTGCTTCGAAAAGTTGCCAGAAGCGGCCCTGGGCAAAACCCTCTCGCATGTCGGCGGGATAAAGATAAATCCCCCCACGTTTGAAAATACGATAGATTTCCGCAACCGGCGAACCGATCCATCGCATATTGAAATCCAGCTCCCGCAATCCTTCAGAGCCACTTAGACAATCATCCACATACATGCGGATCGCCTCTTCCCAATGACGGTAGTTGGCTGCATTGATAGCGTATTCCCTGACTGTCGGGGGTACTGTGACATTCTGAGCAGTGGAAATAAACCGGCCCATATCCGGATCAAGAGTGAAACAGTGTGTGCCTTCGCCAAAAGTAATGACCAAGTTGGTCCGGGGTCCATAAACCGCAAACCCAGCAGCCAACTGCCCAGTCCCCATTTGCAAAAATTCATCAGGGGATACTTCATCCGTTTTTTCCCCAGGTCGCGCCAGAATCGAAAAAACCGTCCCAACGGCCGCATTCGTATCAATTGAAGCTGAACCATCCAATGGACTAACCGCAACGAGCAACGCAGCGCCTCTGGTAAGAGCGACCGGTGCATCGTGAAGTCGCGACGCCATAGCTGCCACCGGAGCTACCTTCAAGGCCTCTTTCAGAAGTCCATGGGCCGCATAATCCGTATCAAAGTTAGCCTGCCCAAGCGCAACAACCGAATTACTGCACGCAAACCCTCCAGGAAGTGCACCCCTGCGAATACGCTCACCTATAGCCCTGCAACCATCTGCCAACGCGACGATCGCTTCAACGACCTGACGGCGTTCTTCCAAATCCCCGGCCCATCGCTCCAGATAGAGTTCAAGGGTCAAAGCCTCAATCATGCTTGTCTCTCTTTATGCCACAGCCGCATATCTTCCTGGGTGGCACACTCCAGCCCGCGCAAAACAAGCCGGTTTGTTCGATAAAAAGCAAGCTGCAGTGCACACAAACAAAAAACGACAACCAGTGAACAAAAAAGACCTCCCCCCCCCTCAAGCATCCTGTAAACGCCTGATTTCTTAGCTGTCAGGATGCTCAAACATGAATTTGAAAACATTCTCTTTGATGACTTCACAGCGTCCATGAGTCACATTATACAGCGTCAACAACATAATTTTTAAGTAGTATCAACGTCTTAACCAAGCAATGAAATATAATACAAAAAAGTAATGTAAAAGCCCAACGAATAACCCGATATCCTGCTAAGCCCTCATTGATCAGAAGAACAAACGAACGACTTCTAGACTAAGGATCGCTATCGACCTCGAAAGTGCACCGATCAGCAACGCTCTTGCAGGCCACTGATCTTCAAGGGCTCAATTCTCAACAGAAAAAATTCATAGCTCTCAACTGAAAAAAGAAATTCAAAATTTACTTAAGAGTGAAAATTTCCACCGACAGATGGGGTGTTTAAACTAAGGAAAATTTGCTCCTGGCTTGGTTCGAAGTCCAATACTGCCGTCAGCCTGCGTCATTCCATGCGCTCTACACATCTCGACACACCTACTATAGTAGAATATTGCTGACGAATTCTTTGCTTTTTCTCGACAACGACCAACCAACATCACAGCTTACTTTCCCATCTGGATCGCAACTTTTGGTTTGAAATTTCGCCTTCCAAAGACGCAAACGCGCGGTGAAATTCGGTCCAAACAGAGCGAAAACAATTAGAGTCAAAACAGTTCTGCGCCCTAAGGTCTGTTAACAGGCAAAAGCAAGAAAAATCGCACCCAATCGCATATCCTTGCCCCGGGTTGCAAAAAACGCTCGATTAAGAAGAGGCAGGAATGAGCGACAAAACAATTCCAGAATCATCAAAGCCGTCCGGAAGCCACCGGAGGAATAAATCCATTCATCCCGGAGCTGGACGTCGCAAAGCCCTCCTGCACCCCAAGGGCCGGGTACTCTCGCCAGAAGATACCAAAGCCGTTGTTGCCCTGCTTGGAGACGGCCCTTTCCAGCGATCATTACTGATAGAGTACTTACACAAAATCCAGGATGCCCATCACTGCCTTCATGCCGGTCACTTACACGCTCTCGCCGGCCTGATGCGCATACCCATGGCCGAGGTCTATGAAGTTGCAACTTTTTACGCTCATTTCGATGTGGTTCCAGACGATGCTGATCCACCACCACCTCTGACCATACGCGTCTGCGAAAGCTTGTCATGTATGCTTGCAGGATCTGAAAAATTAATTGCTTCACTTCAAAACTCATCTAGCAAAAAAGTGCGCATCATGCGCGCCCCCTGCATGGGTTCTTGCGACACCGCCCCCGTAGCCCACGTCGGCCACCACCACGTCGACAACGCCACACCCAAAAAGATCAAAGAACTCATCAAAAAAGGGAAAACAAAGTCGAAGGTGCCGAAATACCAAGACTTTGATCAATACTTATCCGAAGGCGGATATCAGGTTTTAAAACAATGTCTTTCAGGGGACATGACGCCTGACGATGTCATCAAGACACTCTCAGATGGCGGACTGCGCGGCCTTGGTGGTGCGGGCTTCCCCACCGGTAGGAAATGGACATTCGTTCGCGCCGAAAAAGGCCCCCGTCTCATGGCTGTCAACGGTGACGAAGGAGAACCCGGAACTTTCAAGGATCGCAAATATCTGCAAACAAAGCCCCATAAGTTCCTCGAAGGCACCTTGATTGCCGCTTGGGCTGTCGAAGCTGAAGAAGTCTTCATCTACATCCGAGACGAATACCCCGCAGTTATCACGATCCTTCGCGACGAGATCGCCAGACTTGTCGATGCGGGTCTGGTGAAAAACACGAAGCTATCAATTCGTCGCGGTGCCGGCGCTTACATTTGCGGCGAAGAAAGTGCCATGATTGAATCCATCGAAGGCAAACGTGGTATTCCCCGACAACGCCCTCCTTATGTTGCCCAAGTGGGCATCTTCAACAGGCCAACCCT
>JAJRZC010000341.1 GCA_024275435.1 Alphaproteobacteria bacterium | reverse complement strand
GGCGGCAGGTGCGAAAGGTTTCCGAGTGTCTAGTGCTTGACCTTCCCGTCCTGGCGGTAAGAACGGCGCAGCAAGTGGGTCACATACCGGTACCCACTCGCTTGCGCAACGTGCTCATATTTCAAGAACGGCTCACACCCACCCAATACTGTTTTGCCTCAGTTGGACATTGAGTGAATTTGATGAGCTAGAGTATAGTTCATCCCAAGGAGTTCACGATGTCCCAGCGCAAACAATATTCCCCTGAGCAGAAGGTGTCGATCGTACGCCGCCATTTGCTTGAGAACGTATCGATATCCGATCTGTGCGACGAGTACGGGATCCACGCCACCCAGTACTACCAGTGGCAAAAACAGCTTTTCGAGCACGGTGCAGGCGCTTTTGCACGACGTCCCAACAAGGCTAATGTGAAAAGGCAGCAAAATGCGCACGAAAAGAAAATCAGTCAGCTTGAAGAAAAGCTGCAAGGCCGTAACGAGGTTGTTGCCGAGTTGCTGCAGGAGCATGTTCAGCTAAAAAAAGATCTTGGGGAACTCTGAATGGAATTTGGGTTCCCCACGACACCCGCGACCGGGTCGTCGATTACGTACACTATTGGAAAGACCGGACCGATATTGCAGCCCTGCGCATCCTTCGCTGGATAGGCGTGCCGGAAGGGACTTTTTATAACTGGAAGCAGCGCTATGGCAAGGTGAATGAACACAACGGCTGGATACCACGTGATCATTGGCTCGAAGACTGGGAGAAGCGGGCGATCCTCGATTTTTACTGGAATCATCCACTCGATGGTTACCGGCGTTTGACCTACAAGATGCTTGATGCGGATATTGTGGCAGTCAGTGCCTCAAGCGTTTACCGCGTCCTGAAAAACGCAGGCGTACTCGACCGTCACAACATGAAACCGTCGCGCAAGGGCAAAGGTTTCAATCAACCCAATGGGCCGCACAAACATTGGCATATCGATATCAGTTATTTGAATTTGGGCGGCACTTTTTACTATATGTGCAGCATTTTGGATGGTTATAGTCGGTTCATTGTACATTGGGAAATCCGCGAGAAGATGACGGAACAGGATGTCGAGACGATTCTCCAACGGGCGCGTGAAAAGTTCCCCGGCGAGACACCTCGGATCATCAGTGACAACGGTCCTCAGTTTATTTCTAAAGATTTCAAACAGTTCATCCGCATCTGTGGTATGACCCACGTGAGAACGTCACCCTACTATCCACAATCCAATGGAAAACTCGAACGGTATCATCGAACCATCAAAGGCGATTGCATCCGGCCAGGGTCGCCACTTTGTTTGGAAGACGCCAGGCGGTTGGTCACCAACTACGTTGCCCAATACAACGAGGTTCGATTGCACAGCGCCTTGGGCTACGTCACGCCGAGCGATAAATTGTACGGGCGTGAAAAAGCGATCTTCGCCGAGCGTGATCGTAAACTGCAAGAGGCCCGTGAAAGGCGAGCTTGCAATCGTAAAAGTTTAAACCAAAAAGAGCAACGTCCCATGCAAGCCGACAGATGCTATACTGAAGATGCCTGGGCGGAGGATAGGGCAACGGTGGAGACCGACCCGAGCGCCGACCCAGGGCCAGAAGCGAAGCTTGGGGTGGCCGCGCATGCCGCGCCACCCCACTTCGAATCATCAACACCTTCGTTTTTGGCTCAATGCGATAAACTCAATTAAAAAATACTGCCTTTAGTCCATTTCAACCCACTACGCTCATGTAGCTAATTCGAGTTTGTCAAAACTCAATGTCAGGCTGAACCAGTACAGAACCACAAGAGGAATGGAATCGAATTATCAGGAAACCTTGGGAGCAGCCAAGGGACAAGCGACGCTTCTTGTCCTTTTCATTCCCAGCGTTGACCGCGTCTCAGCAGTCATTGATCAGGACAGGTGGGTCAAGCAAGCATTGGAGACACTGGGAGCATGTTTTGGCGGGGCCACGGCTTTCCCAAAAGCCCAAGGCGTGTGGCGAGATGACTCTCGTGGAGGAACACTTGTTTTTGACGAACCGGTCATTATCAACTGCTATACCTCGGAAGAAGCCCTGGAAGAGCACGCTGAGACCTTGCGAACATTCCT
>JAJRZC010000340.1 GCA_024275435.1 Alphaproteobacteria bacterium | reverse complement strand
GGGAGGGGATTTCCTTCCGCGCTACCCATCTTCCTCGCTTCCGCGCTGACGACAGCCCTCAACCCGTAAACGCGCAAACCCGTCAACCCGCAAACAGCGCGAAGCGCCCCTCCATCCGCACCGATTCCGAAATCAAGTCAGCCACGACGATCCAGGTTCAGCTCCGACAGAGGAACAAACGTAGACCATTGGATCAACAGGATCCGTGTGATCTGATCAAATCTGCACACCGGATCCATTTGCCCCTTGACAAAAGGAGACCTCATAAGTGTTAGGTATGCGCTAATCCCCAATCAATACAAGTGCATCAGGAGAAGGATACCTTCCAATTGCCTGCAATTCTTGACGTTCCAATAAACGATCAGGGTTATTAAAGCCCAAAATACGAGCAGTCACTTCGCCGATGTCCGTAATCGTAACAATTCTAACTCCATTCAAGGCGAAATGGTCTGCCCAGCAGTCAATACGGGGATTGAAGAAACGGCAGAATTGCCCAGTACGCCAGACGATAGACCCAATGTCGCTGCCTTTGTAGCGATTGCAGAAAGAGCAAGTATAAGCAAGATTATCCGCCTGAGTCGGTCCGCCGTGCTTCTCGCTGATGATGTGATCTACCTGACACCCGAAATAGGTATCGTATTCGTGAATCAGGCAATATTCGCACAAACCATTGGCGCGTGTTTTAACCAGTTGTCGTAAAGCAACATTGATGTAGGTTTTACTCATTTTTCAAGTAATGACGCGCGCGGGCTTTCGCTAGACGCATAAGATGCTCTAGTTGTAGATAATGATTGAGTTCAGTCGTTTCTTCAGCGGTAAGTCCCGTCGTTTTCTCGCGGTAGATTAGATCTGCAACTCGTTCTTTGGCGGCTTCAGATGGGCGAAAAACCACCAAATCTTGAGGGGTTGTACCTGCCGCGATGAAATCGATAATTTCCTTGTAAGCAGGTGATATGGCCATTGGCTTATCCTCCTGGTATACTCCCTTCTTTTTCATTGAAATTATTTCCCTTAATTCAGTGGCATTCAGGCCAGGTGTTCATTATGGGCACAACTATTCATCGCTTTCCAGTAAGCTGATGTTCCGAGTAATCTCCTCTTTGCCACAAACGCTACCATGTCCGGGCACAATGACCTCAATGTCCAATCCCTTCAGACAGCCAAGTTGTCATCGAACACAAAAGAGCACATCGGCACGATGCAGTGCTGAAGGAGAAAGTGCTGAAGGAGAAAGAAACTTCCGCACTTCCGGTCTTCCGCACTCTGGTCACCCCGAGCCCTGCGGCTTGATTGGACGCACGCTCCTGCGTCAAACGATGCTACGGCGTCAAACGATGCTACGGCGTCAAACGATGCTACGGCATCTGACATAGCTCTGACCTGAGTCAGACCAACCTGAGTCAGAACATGGACGTGGGCTGCCCCTCAACCGAACCTGAAACTAACTGGAGAGCGCAACCCGTCAAGAACGGCAACGCTCAGCCAACCCTTTGAATAGGACGGCACGAGGGAACAGATACGTTTCTAGGACGCAGAAGCTGATCGACTAAGAGTCGAATCACGGCTTCTGCAATCGCCACAAGCTGGGGATTGAGCCTCAATAGGTGTTTGGTGCAGACACGC
>JAJRZC010000339.1 GCA_024275435.1 Alphaproteobacteria bacterium | reverse complement strand
TGGGTGAAGTTTCCGGTGCAAGATGAATCCGATAATCAATTCTCCGGATTCCATTATGGACAAGGTACAAGGCTAGATTCAGATAAAGAATTCCCTGTCATGGACGTTATCTCACATGCGGAAGTTTCAGTAGTCATCTGGACTACCACCCCGTGGACTATTCCCGGCAACCGCGCAATCAGCTTTTCAAGTAAGATCAGCTACGGCCTTTATAAGGTCACTGCTGCCGAAAATGACTTTGGCCCGCAGCCCGGTGAGAAACTGATTTTTGCTGACGTGCTTGCTGAAGAAAGCTTCGCCAAGGCCAAACTGGAATACATACGTTTGGGGGAAGTCAGCGCAGAAAAACTCGCCTCCATCACCTGTTCACACCCCCTCAAAGGCCTTGGTGGCGGTTACAAATTCGATGTCCCCCTCATCGAAAGCGACCACGTCACCGATGAAGCAGGCACCGGCTTTGTCCACACCGCTCCGGGCCATGGTCGTGAAGACTTTGAAGCCTGGACTGCAAAAGCCACTGAACTCGAAGAACGCGGCATCTCGTCAAAAATCCCGTTCACTGTCGATGATGCCGGTTATTTCACCAATGATGCGCCCGGCTTTGGTCCTGAGCGCGAAGGTGGTGCGGCGCGTGTGCTCGACGACAAGGGCAAAAAGGGTGATGCCAATCAGTCCGTTATTACTGCCCTGATTGAAAGAAACAACTTGTTCGCCCGTGGCCGCATCAAACACGATTACCCGCATTCATGGCGTTCGAAAAAGCCCATCATCTTTCGCAACACACCGCAATGGTTTGTCTATATGGATCGCGATATTGACGCGGCAGGCGACACTCTTCGCAAACGCGCCATGCAGGCAATTTCCGACACGCGTTTTGTACCTTCCTCCGGCCAGAACCGCCTAAGCGCGATGATTGAAAAACGCCCGGACTGGGTACTCTCACGCCAGCGCGCCTGGGGTGTTCCTATCGCTATTTTTGCCGACGAGGATGGCAACATCCTCAAGGATGAGGCCGTCAACCAGCGCATCATTGCAGCCTTTGAAAAAGAAGGCGCAGATGCCTGGTATGCCGATGGCGCCAAGGAGCGCTTTTTAGGCTCTAACCATGATGCTTCTAAATGGAAGCGCGTAACCGACATTCTCGATGTGTGGTTTGATTCTGGCTCCACCCATGCCTTTGTTCTGGAGCAACGCGACGATTTGCAGTGGCCGGCTGATCTCTATCTTGAAGGCTCTGACCAGCATCGCGGCTGGTTTCATTCTTCCCTGCTCGAGAGCTGTGGCACAAGGGGCCGCGCACCCTATAAGGCCGTACTGACCCACGGCTTTACCGTCACCAAAGAGGGCAAGAAAATGTCAAAGTCACTTGGCAACGACATCGCACCCCAGGACGTTATCAAACAATATGGCGCCGATATTCTGCGCATGTGGGTGGCCTCTGTAGATTTCACCGAGGATCAGCGTTTTAGCGACGAGGTCATTAAAACCTCCGTCGACGCCTACCGCAAAATGCGCAACACCCTGCGCTGGATGCTTGGCACCCTTGGTCATGACAAAGGCGAAAGAATTGACTTTGCCCACATGCCGGAAATCGAACGCCTGATG
>JAJRZC010000022.1 GCA_024275435.1 Alphaproteobacteria bacterium | reverse complement strand
CAATCCGGCGTGAAAATCATGGCGGCGGAGATGGTTTTGCCGGTATAGGGGCAACAACGCGGGCCGATGGCGGGGCCAAGCTCTTCCCACAGCTTATAGCGCGCGCGGTTGGCACCGGTATTGGGCACGCCCAGCTCGTCCAGTTTTGTGCCGCGTTCAATCGCGGCGTTGGTGTTGGCTTTGATGCTTTTCTGGATCTCGGCCTTTTGCTTGTCATTCTGCTTTAGCTCGCGGGCCAGTTCGACGACGATCTGATCGGGCTTGCCATGCACCTCGATGATTTTATTGACCAGCCGCCGCACTTGGTTAAGGCCTATATGCACCGTGGGGTTGGTGATGCGCCCGTAGCGGGTGATGTCATCGTCGTTTTGGTCATAGCTGCCGGGGATAACATGGCGTTCGAGGATTTTGCCGTAATAGGGCAGAGACATCAAAGGGGAAGCCTTTGGATCGCGCTCATCAGAATGGTGCCAACCGCAGGCTGCAACCGCCTGATTATAGGTGAGCACTTCGGCTTTTAGGTGGGCCAGAATGTTGCGGGTGGCGGTTTCGCCGAGGCGGCTATAGCCCTCGGGCAGAGGGGCTGATATCACTTCTCTTGCGTGGGTATCATCAAGACCAAACCTTGAGACCAGCCATGAGGTCAGCACATCAGCGCACTTTTCGCTTTGGACATTGCGGATGCGGCGGACAACCCTCCATTGGTCGCGATCACTCAGTGTGCTCCAACGGGGGCCAAAGCGGGAGGGGTGCGAGAGGCTGGCGCGCACTGGATCTGGTGCAATCGTATCACGGGCAGCAGTTTCCAGAGTAAAGCGCTCGCCTTGGCGTAGCTTAAGCTTTTTCCCCAAGGTTTTTAGCGTGGCTTTAGGCTTTCCGTTGAGCGAATTTTTACTATCTAAAAAGTGGATTGCAATGTCTCTTAACTCCATGCCCAGCGGTTTAGATTCTTGCCCATCGGCAGTAATCCTCAGGCTGTTCACGGTCTCGAAGAGCACCCGCCGCTGGGTTAGCGGGTGGGCTTTGGGCAGGCGGCGCTCATCGGTGAACAGGCACTGGCCGACCTTGGGGGCTTTGAGCGGGCGCTGGTAGAAGATCGTTTCAAACAGGGTGTCGCGCAGTTCATCCGTGAGCGCGGGGTGGTGCTTGGCCTGCGCCTGCCAGAGGGTGTGGAACTCCTCCTCAAGGTGGCGGCGATCGGGGTAGAAATCATAGCGTGTTTCCACCTTGTGATTGGCCAGCGTCAGGGTGGTGGTGCGGGTGCGCACCGGCGGGGTTTGGCGCGGGGTTTCGGCCTTTTGCCGCCGCATGTGCAGGAATTCACCCAAGGTGCGGGCATGGTTGGCCATCATCTCTAGGTCCAGTCGCTCAGTGCCCTTGCTGATCATTCCGCCCTCTTCATTGCTGCGGTCGGTCTTGCGGTTGGATTTGAACCCCCGTCGCTGGTTGAGGTGAAACAGGGCGCGGCCAAAATGGGTGAGGGGGAGTTTTTCATCCAACCCCTTGGCGCGCAAGGCGTAGGGGTCGAGCCTCTCCAGCGCCTTGGCGGCGGCAGGGGCTTCCGGCATTAGCCCCGCGCCCGCCAGCCGCTGCATCAGCACGGTGCGGCGGCGCAAATACCTGTCCCGCCGCCGCCGTGCCGCGCGCGCTTCGCGCCGCGCTACGGCAAGGGATGCGCCGGTTTTGGCCACTCGCCCATCCGAGAATATCCGCACGCCGCCATCAACCACAGCCGCAGGCGTGCCGTTTTCCAGCCGATACAGCCACCAGCCGATGGAACTTGTACCGATATCGAGACCCAGACGCATGATTGCTCTCCTGTTTGACATGCCGAGTTTGATCCTTCGCGCTTAACGTGTCAACGGGCTTGACATCATGGGCGAAAGGATTATCTTTGCCCTATTCAGAAATCGTGGTCGAGCCGTTAACAAGTAGCTTAGACTGCACCACATTGAAGCGCGTCCTACGGGGCGCGTTTTCCTTTTTGCGCGCTGGTGGTTTGCTAGTGATCTTGAATTTCGAGATTTTTGCGTATAAAAACTTTCCACGCGGTGTGTTTGGGCCGATTCCCTCTAAACACCCGGTGCGACGAGGCAAAATCGGGTGCCTTAGTCTTTTTACACCCCGTTAAAAAGCTTAGGAGATAATGGGCCAGTAGCGCGTGGCTTTGTGCTCTCCGGTGCGCCACAATGCGCCATACTGACCGATCAAGCTGTTGCAAATTCCATTTCGTGATCGATATTCTTAAGATTTATCCATCATCCCGGCAGCGAGGCGCGTACCGATGAGGGAGGGGGGGCTTGCAGGAAGCCTGGTTTTGCCGCAATCCTTTCTCGACGACAGAATCCACAATACATCCTTACACATCTGCAAAGTTCACTACTTCTAGCGGCACAGGAGGTTTTGGCCAAAGTGGGCCGTATTCGAATTGAAGTTGAAATATGACATTTAGCTTCATTTCTATCGTTGATAGTCGTTTATACCTAATCGGATATAAATGGATACTTTATTGGACATCTGTGAAGGGTCCAGCTCGTCGAGCATGCAAACCAGCGTAGCAGAGAAAATCTGAGAAAAATCCATATCGACACACAAAAGTATTGCATAATATCTATATGTGCTATACTGTGGTATGGCAAATAGGGCTAAAATGCTATATTAAAGGCTGGCAAATGACCGTCGCACGCACAAAGAAGAGACAGGCAGAAAGTAAGATTCGCCAAGCATCAAAGGTATCTCAGGCCTTTGAGAGGCCGCTAGGCGGTTGGCTTGTCACCTTTCAGGAAGCCATTGGCATGAGCGTGGCGTCCTTGGCTGACCGTCTCGGTATCTCTCGTAACAGTGTTTATAGTTCCATCGAAAAAGAGCGTTTGGGGTCCATCTCGGTTAAGCAGCTTGAAAAACTGGCCGACGCTATGGGTGGCAAGTTGGTCTATGCGATTGTTCCCCGCGAGGGCGGCATTGAGGATATAGTTAGGGCCCAAGCCCGCAAGAAGGCCAAACGCATCATCCAACGCACCCGCGCGCACATGGCTCTGGAGGCGCAGACCGAGGGTTTGCAGAGCGAAGAAGAAATGATTGAGGAGCTGGCGATGGAAATGGTGCATGAACTGCCTAAGGATTTCTGGAAGTGACTTTAGAGCTGTTTGAGCCATCAGGCGCTACCCCGCTTTCGCCCGACGAGTTGCTTGGCCTCAAGGCCAGACACATAACCAATCGCGGCGAACTTAACGAGTTGGAGAGTGCCAATATTATTGAGGGCCTGACATGGCTCGCCCGGCGACCCAAGTCGTTTGATGTTCTGACTGATGGCGTGGCGCGCGAGATCCACAAACGCCTGTTTGGCAAAATCTGGGACTGGGCAGGTGTTTACCGGTTATTCTTGCCAACTGGAACGCGCAATCGGGCCGCCCGCGCGTTGGGGATTTTTTGCGCTTTCCCGATGGCTCGATGAAGCGGTTTCCTATATGGATTGGCTGCACATGGATGATCTGGACATTTCGGGCCATCCCGCTGTGATCGAGGCCCGCGATGAGCTGAAATATATGATCACCACCGGATATCCGAGCTGTGTTGATTACGCAGCGGATATTATCGTTGATCTCGGGGGAGAGAGTCTTGCGTATGAAGACTGCTAGCGCCGAATTTCCGCGACATGAGCTTACCACAAACCCACTTTTCCGAAGAGATGCTGCCATGATTATTGCCCTAAAACCCTATGACGCCAGTACGATGGAATATACCCATTATGAAAATATCCAAGGCATGTGCATGACCCGCGCCGCGTATTTCGCCTGCTTTGCGGGTGGTGCAGAATTCTCGACAGACCCGTCCGCGTTGGCGGAACTGGCGGCAAAGATGATCAAAACCGGCTTTGTCATTCACCGCGAATTTGAAAGCTGCTTTGAAATGGGCAACGGGGGAGAGGTTATGAAATTGCTGGTCGATATGGCGTTAAAAGATGAGGCGTTGCGGGATTGGTGGCAGCGTGGGGCGTATTTCATAGGTGATTTTGAAAAGGTGAAGCAAAGGTTTTATCCGAATGGGTGAATTATTGTTGTATATACACTATTGCATCAGATCGTTTTATTGTATCCCTACGCTCTGCCAACAAAAAGGAAAGGAAAGTATTTGACCAAAAAGTTTAATCCTGAACATGCCAAAAAACATCGATATACTCGCGCGGTTTGGGATGATGTTGATGCACCGGAATTAACAGATGACGTGTTGGCAAACCCGACAACGCTTGAGAAGGCGTCTCCGGTTTTGGCGAAAAAGTTCAAGGACGAAATCAAGAAGCGTGGACGCCCGCCCTTGGAGAGTCCGAAAGTTGCGGTTTCAATACGGCTCGACAGCGATCTTGTAGCGCGGATGAAGGCTGAGGGGCGCGGGTGGCAATCCCGTGCCAACGAGATGCTGCGTGAGGCCATGGGCTTATAGGAGAGATAAAATGAGTTTTGGTAAAGAGCTTGTTCAGAGCGCAAATGAGGCTTTGGCTATGGCCAAAGGTGATTTGGAACATGCCGCTGTGTACATTCCGGAAACGGTTGATGTTGCGGCTTTGCGCAAAAAGCTGAAGCTGGAAAAAACGGCCTTAGAGGATCGCCGTAGCTTGCCAGTGAAAACTGTTCAGGATCGGGAGCGATAACGCCGTGCGCCGAACCGCACCGCCCAAATATTTAACTTTCAAATTTGAGAATGGCGATGCCTGTATCGTTGATTTTGAGCAATACCACTAGGGGATAAAAATGACCGCTTGCAATCCAAATCGCTGCCCTTCGCATCCTGGTGCGCTTTTGCGGGAAGAAATTGTGCCTGCTACCGGTTGGCCCAAAACCAAGATTTCTTCCCTATTGGGGATTTCACGGCAGCACCTCTATGATATTCTTGGCGAGAAAAAGCCGGTGAGCGCCGAGGTTGCGGTGCGACTTGCCAAAATGTTCCATACCGAAGTTCTGTTCTGGGTAAGGATGCAGGGCGCATATGATGCTTGGCATGCGGCGAAGAGCGTGGATGTATCAGCCGTGCCGGAGTTCGTGGCGGGGTAGGGTGGTTTTTTCCAGCGACTTGCAGGTGACGCTTGTTGTTTTCTGTAATATCTGTATATTCAGGACAAAGGAGCCCCACCATGAAAACTTTTCCCGCCGCCGACCTCACCCGCCACACCGGTGATTTATTTACCGCCGCGACCCTTGGGCCCGTGGCAATCACCAAGCACCGCAAGCCGCGCTTTGTTATCATGTCCGTTGAAAAATACGAGCAGCTGTCTGGCGAACACAGCAGCCAGCTTGCGGTTTCTGTGGCCGATATGCCTGAGGCGCTGGGGGCGTTGCTTGATAAGGGGATAGAGGATTTTCTTGATGGACAATGACTTCCCCAAAGCCGGGCAGGTGTTTGATTACCACTACCTTTGGAAGTGGCAGGATGAGCGTGGCGAAACAGAAGGGCGTAAAATCCGGCCTTGCTGCATGACTTTGGTGATTGTGAACGGTGAGGGCAAACATTTGTTATTCATTGCTGCAATCACCAGCAAATTACCGGAAGCCTCAAGAGTAGGGGTTAAAATCCCTGAAACCGAGGCACACCGCGCCCACTTGGATAGGCATATTCCGTTGTGGATTATGGTTGACGAACTCAATGTGGATATTCTTGAATCATCCTATACGCTTGAGGCGCGCTCGCCCCGGGGCCAGTTTAGCCACGCCTTTACAGAAACCGTCATCCGCAAGCTTCAGGAAATTCGCAAACTGAAAAGCCTCAAGATTACGACGCGTAGCTGATTTTTCGCTTTTGGAAATCGGGCCACTTTTACGTGTTGTGTTTTATTCCGGTTTCTTAAACGGCCAGCCCGGCTTGCTGTAAATATTGTATTCTATCGCGAGGCCTATAATCAGGAGCGCGGTCGCGGCTACGCCTAGAACCGCGCCTGTGGCAATAATCAGGCCGATAAGAAATATGTGTTTTGCCCTGGTTGTCGCCATTGCGCATTTCCTTTGAATGGGCCTTCATTACCATATCCTGATTGTTTTTGCACCTGATTACCAACACGGTTTTGGAGTTGGAAAACACTGATTTTCAAACACCTAAGTCATTCAACCAAAACGGAGATCCCAGCAAAGAACTGGGATCAAGGAATTTAACGGGCACCAGGCCCGCCGCTTCGCTTTGGGTTGGTGAAGACATTAATTTTATAAAAGCCCGTTGGGCGTTGCTAAGAACCGCTGGTTCTCGCGCCCACAAGGGAAATAGACGGGGCCGTGTCCTCGCTGCGCTGCGGGCCGCACCCATTCCCCGTCGATTTCCCTTGCAGTTGCTACCTCCGGCACTTCGCCAGTGGGTCAGGTTTTAGAGCCGAGCGCGCTAAAGCGCTTCGCTTAAAACCAGACAGAAAGGGGCGGTAAGCCTTGACTGTCGCACTACATGAGGAGTGCCACAAATGGCCAAATTTGATGTTTATGAAGAAGTCACCAACCAGATTGCAAACGCCTTGGAAGCGGGAACCCCGCCATGGCGCAAGCCGTGGACCGGAGACGCGGTAGGGTTTTCTATGCCTAAACGGGCCAATGGCGAAATGTATAAAGGGATTAACGTTTTGATGCTTTGGATGATGGCCGAGCAACGGGGCTATACGTCTGAAAAGTGGTTCACTTATCGTCAAGCAGCTGAGGCAGGCGGACAGGTGCGAAAAGGGGAGAAATCAACCACCGTTATTTATTTCAACACGGTGAAAACCGAGGGCAAACAGGGCGAGGAAAAAACCATTCCATTTGCCAAGGCTTACCGCGTTTTTAATGCTGATCAGATCGAGGGCTTGCCCGCCGAGTTTTATCTGAAACCGTCAGAGCCGCGCGACCTTGGCACTGAGGCCGACCCCGAGCTAGACGGATTTTTTGCTTCTATCGGTGCGCGGATCGAGACCAGCGACAAACCACAAGCCTATTTTGCGCCCTCAAAAGATATTATCCACATGCCACCGATTGAGACTTTCCATTCTGCGAATGGATATTATGCAACCCTTGCGCACGAGTCTATCCATTTTACGGGTGTCGAAAAGCGCCTTGGCCGATATGGCAAATATTCTAACAAGCAGGAGTATGCTTTTGAAGAACTTGTTGCGGAAATCGGCTCTTGTATGCTTTGCGCCCAGCTTGGCCTAACCCCCGAGTTTGACCAAAGCGCCGCCTATATCGAAGGATGGTTAAAGGCATTGAAAGACGACAAGCGCTTAATTTTCAAAGCCGCCAGTGCCGCCCAGAAAGCAACGGATTATTTGCTGGAGGCCAGCGAGGCTGACGAGGTCGAGAACGCCGCCTAAGCTTTATGCAGAGTGCTGACGCAACGACTTGCTATATTCCCTATTTTAGCTAATATAGGGAATATAGCTAAGGAGACAGAAATGAAACACTTTTCATCAACAGAACTGGCCAACAATACCGGAGATGTGCTGGCCGCAGCGGCGCAATCCGCTGTCGAGATCAACAAACATGGTAAGCCGCGATTTGTTCTTTTGTCTATAGAGCGGTTTCAAGAGCTTTTGAACCATGGCGCACGGGAAGCCGTGCATGTATCGGACCTTTCAGATTCCGAAGCGGCAACCTTGATTGGCGATTTGCAGGACAGTATTAAAAATGACTGACGACTCCAAGCCGCGCCCGGGCCTTGGTGATGTTTGGCGCTATCCCTATTTATGGAAGCGGGAACAAAGCGCGGGCACTACGGAAGGGGTGAAAAACCGCCCCTGCGCGCTGGCGCTTTTGAAGCGGTCGGAAAATGGCTTGCCCCAAATCATGCTGGTGCCAATTACAACCAAACCACAAGATAAAAACCCGTATGCCGTAGAAGTGCCGGAAATCGAGAAGAAGCGGGCAGGGTTGGATATGACCTTGCGGCTTTGGGTGGTAACGCAAGAATACAATGTGGATATTGTCGAGCGCAGTTACTATTTTGAACCCCATGCACAGCTTGGTTCTTTTAGCATGTCTTTTGTTAAACAAGTGCAAGCCAAAATGATTGAGGCTGTGAAAGCGCGCAAATCGCTGAGCGTTTCGAGGCGGTAGAGGCCCGCACGGCTTTGGCCCCCATTCAGAATTGACAAGGAAATCCCCGCGCCGTGCGGGGATCGAGCTGTTTAACGGGCACCCCATCCTCCGCTTCGCTCTGGCCGAAGTGACGACTTTTCATATTTGGCCCTGAGGGCGCGCCGTCTTGCGCCGCCAGACGGGAAGAGGGCAGGGGGGTGAGCTGGCTTTGTCAGGAGGCCTTGTGGCCGCCCTGAGGTGGGTATGGATCGTTTTCATTGTGGAGCAGCGAGAGCACCTGTTTTGCGGGGATATGAGCGTGTTTATTTGGTGATGCGATCCTATCACCTTCGTCGGTGCGCTTGGCTGGCCACCCTGCGCCATCCTATTCAGTTTTGCCTCCATCGCCCTTTTGAAACAGGTTTCAGAACCATAGCCAAGTGGCATCCTCATTCCCGTGTTTCTAACCGATAAAACATAGCTGGCAGTCGGGGGAGAGCACTTCGCTTCAACAGGGAACCATGCCGCCCGCCTATGTTTTTGGGCCGAAGAGATATGAACGAACCCATTCGCGCAAGATTGATGTTGTGGACAGCATGAAAGCGTTTTCTGTTTGGTGTTGGCGCAGAGCTTGTTTATTGCGGACTTCCGTTGCTTTTGGCTGATCATTCGTCGGCTTAATCTCATGGGCTGGAATGCAATTATCCAATTTATTGGCCCCTCGCGGCAATGCCGCGACCGCGCTATAGGCTGACGCCCCAAACCCTGATTTTTTTAGGCTCCCTGAGAAACCTTCCCCCTAAAGTGTCTCTCCGAGCCAATTCAGGGGTTTTTCTCATGGTCGCCTAAATATTCAGGGTTCGGCCCTTCGAGTGACGATCGCTGAGGCGGGGAGGCGTGGGCTGATATCCTCACGATTTGCGTCTTGGTTAAACACATGCTAAGTGACGTATAAGTCAGATAATAAGCATAAAGGTGCCAGATATGGCAGATAAAGTATTTTCGATGCGCGCACGTAAGGCTCTGAAGGCCCTTGGCGCGAATGTAAAGACTGCGCGTTTGAAGCGGCGGATTTCCATCGAGGGATTTGCCGAGCGGGTAGGGGTGTCCAAAAGAACGATCATGCGGCTTGAGAAAGGAGAGGGCGGGGTTGGCATTGGAACATTGGCGATGGCGTGCCTTGTGCTTGGGGAGCTGGATTTGATAACGCGGTTTTTGGACCCGGGTGCCGATCACACGGGGCTTCTTCTGGATCGGGAAAACCTGCCCAAACGCATAGATAAGCCGCGCGGTGGGAAAGCAAGGGATACCCAAAACCAAAGCCAACCTATGGAAACCGATGATAACGGGGTGGGGTTCTAATGCCAGAAGCACGTGTCGCGCTTGGAGAAAGCAAACGGCTTGTCGGCCTCCTACGGTTTGAATCTGACGGGCGACGACAGCACGCTCAGTTTGAATATGCACCTGAATGGCTATCAGCAAAAGATGCGTTTGCCCTTTCCCCAGGATTGCCCTTGCGTGCGGGCGGTCACTATTCTGCGGCCACGCGTGAGGACCCGCGCTCTGCGCTGCCGGGATGTTTTGGCGATGCAGCGCCAGATTCATGGGGGCGGGCATTGATGACCCGCGCTTTGGGGGGTGGACTGAGCGAGTTTGATTATCTCGTATTATCAGATGATCAAACACGCCAAGGGGCCTTGCGGTTTTTGAATGAAAAAATGGAGCCGCTGTCTGAGTTGACCCCGCCTGTGCCCCGCCTTGTCGACCTTGAGCGCCTGCGCGACCTTGCGCAAAGGTTTGAGCGCGACCCGAGCGGCGCTGAAGACGAGGTTCGCAATTTGGCGGGCGTGGCCGGCTCATTGGGCGGTGCGCGCCCTAAGGCAAATGTTTCGGGGGGCGGGCATCTCTGGATTGCGAAGTTCACCTCCGAGCGAGATACCAAGCCAGTGGAGCGTGTTGAAATTGCTACGCTCACCTTGGCGGCTAGGTGTGGTTTAAACGTTGCCCAAGGGTATTTGGAGCTGAAAAATAGCGACCATTCCATCGCGTTAATCCGGCGGTTTGATCGGCGAGGAACCAAAAGAATACCCTATATGTCGGCACGAACGGCGTTGGATTGGGTGGGAAATGACCCCGGAAACTACACAGATATTGCTGATATTATTCGCCAGATTTCCAGCAATTCAGCGGCTGATTTAAGAGAACTTTGGCAACGGATGGTGTTTACGATTCTGGTTTCCAACAGTGATGACCATTTAAAAAACCACGGCTTCCTTTATGCGGGCGGCAACCAATGGCGTCTTTCCCCCGCGTTTGACATTAACCCCTCGCCCAGCCGCCATCGGGTTCTGGAAACCGCTATCATGGAGGGGGGCAGTTTTGAGGCCTCGATAGAGCTTGCTCTGGAAGCGGCCCCGTTTTTTGGCTTGCCTGACAATGAGGCCCGAGGCCTTGCCAGTGAAATGGCACAGACGATAGCTGCCAATTGGCGCCAAACTCTACGAAACGAGGGGGTATCTGCAATAGATATTAGGCTATTCTCGGCCAGTTTTGAACATGTAGAAATGGAAATGGCGCATGGTTTGTAATGGTGATGTGGCAGGGAGAACGGCTCAGGTAGCCACAGCAGTGTAGCCGATTATTTGTTTCATCTGGGTTATTCCTTTCCTTCCGATCGACGAACAAGCCTACGGCCCTTAATCAGACGGTCGAACACGAATTTTACCCGATACGTGGCAAGGCCCGAATTCCAATTTCCAATTGAAGCGTCTAAACGCCGGAATTATTTTTGGCCCTGTCGATTTTCCTTGCAGTTGCACCCCCCACTCTCGGCGAGGGCCAGAGTTTCAGAAGAGCGCGCTAAAGCGCTTTTCAAAAACTCACAGCCCATTGGGGAATATACCTCAAAGGCAGCACCACATAAAGGACGTACCTGAGCTATGCCCAAAAGTTGGTGACGCGTTAATCAGGCGGCATGTTTATGTTGCTTTATCCCGTCCTTGAACTCAACCCCGTTAATGATTTCGGGCAACCGGTTTGCGCCGTCGAGTTTGCGCCATT
>JAJRZC010000338.1 GCA_024275435.1 Alphaproteobacteria bacterium | reverse complement strand
GATTCAGCGATCCAAGGCAACCTCAAAGAAACCACAACCCGCGTGCTGGCCTCGCTAACACCGCGCGAAGAACGCGTCCTGCGCATGCGGTTCGGCATCGGCATGAACACCGATCACACGCTGGAAGAGGTTGGCCAGCAGTTCAGCGTAACCCGCGAGCGTATCCGGCAGATCGAGGCCAAGGCTTTGCGCAAGTTGAAGCATCCGAGCCGGTCGCGGAAGTTAAGGTCGTTCTTGGATCAGTAAAAAATTAACATGTTTTCGCAAACAGAAATTCAGGGAATCATCGAGAGATTTGAATACATTCAATCTCAAGATGCCAAAGAGGCGTTCCTAGGGCGTAGACTCATAAATACCAGATCACGATAGCGGCGAGGTGCGCGGCTGCGAGGAAGGTTTCCGGGCATCGGAACGTCCGCAACGACAGGGACCGCCAATCCTTGATGCGTGAAGTGGTCCTGCAAAATCGGACAGTCTGTTAAGGTGTATTCCAACGTGAAGAAGGAATACCAAAATGACGAAACGACGGAAGTTTTCAGATCAGTTTAAGGCCAAGGTTGCGCTTGAGACATTGCGCGGCGACCGGACGATCCAGGAGATAGCAGCAAAGCACAGACTACATCCTACCCAGGTCAGCACTTGGAAGAAGCAAACCGTTGAGGGGTTGTCGGGTGTGTTTTCTGAGGGCGGAAAGACACAGGGTCCAAGTGAATCCGAGATTAAGGACCTGCATGCCAAAATCGGGAGGTTGGCAGTGGAGAACGATTTTTTAGCGCAAGGGCTCAAGCGATGAGCCCGAAGGAGCGCAAGAAAATGGTTAACAAGGACGTAAGTCTCAGCCTGTCCCACCAGTGTAAAATCCTGAAGATCAGCCGATCCTCGCTGTACTACACGCCCGTGGGGTTCAGTGCCAAAACGTTGGAATTGATGCGCCGGATCGACCGTGTGTTCACCCAATACCCGTTCTTTGGCAGCCGCCAGATTGCGGCCTATTTGCCAAGAAAAGGGTACCATGCCGGTCGGCACCGGGTGCGCCGGTTGATGAAGGTGATGGGGCTTGAAGCGATTTACAAACGCCCCAACACCAGCAAAAAGCACCCCGAGAACCGGATTTATCCATATCTGATTAGAAACATGCAGATCACCCGTCCCAATCAGGTTTGGTGTTCTGACATCAGCTATATTCCAGTGAAACACGGCTTCCTGTATCTGGTAGCAATTATGGACTGGGCAACGCGCAAAGTGCTGTCGTGGCGATTATCAAACACGATGGACGCCAGCTTTTGCAAGGAAGCGTTGGATGAGGCAATTGCCAAATACGGCCCGTCGGACATCATGAATACGGATCAAGGCTCCCAGTTCACCGGCGCAGCGTGGATTACCACCCTGACCGAGGCAGATGTGAAAATATCGATGGATGGTCGTGGCCGCTATCTGGACAACATCTTCATTGAGCGCCTGTGGCGATCTCTGAAGCTGGAAGCAGTTTACCTGCACGAATTGACAGATGGCTTTGTGGCCGAACGGGTCATCAGAGAATGGATCACATTCTATAACACCGACCGCCCTCATACAGCCCT
>JAJRZC010000337.1 GCA_024275435.1 Alphaproteobacteria bacterium | reverse complement strand
GCTTCGTTGCGATCCATTTGCCCGTCCAATTCGACAGCATGAGCTAAGTTATGGACGACATCTGCGAGAACTCTTCCCCACTCTGATACATCATGGCGGAACGTATCGGGATCAAAAATGACTTTCAACTCGCCATCAATGACCCAGACACGGATGATCTCAACGGATTCATCAGCCTGGGCGGCCCCTTCGGGAATATCCAGTTCTTCCGGCAGTTCGTCGTCGTCCAAGGCCTTTTTCTCCTGGCGAGGAAGGGTTGGATTGGGGGTCTTATGGGGATCCCAATCTGGGGTGGGGTTTATATCTTGACCTTATACGCACGCCAATTGGCAATCCAGTCTGGCCGAATGTTCCATGTCATTCTTTGACTGTTTCAATTCATGGATGTGCCGACAGGGAAGCTAACGCAACATCAAGATTGTATCTTCGGGTTTCGCGTATCCCATGACGTCGCGAGCTATTTCTTCCACCAGGTCGGGATCGGGCGGCGACATACTCAAAAGATGTATTTCGTGGGAAAGATCGGCGCGGACGGCCTCGAGACTTCTGATTTCAAACTCCAACAGCTCAGAGCGAGCAATCAGTTTATTTCGTGTCTCAAGACCGTGCCGACCATAGAGTGTGTGATAGGCGAAATATGCCGAGAACCCTAGACATATGAGCAAAACAGAGGACTGTCGCAGGCCCGCTCGCCAATCATAGTTATTTAAACGCAGCACTTGTTTTGGATCCAGGGAACGCAAAGAACAATATTCTTGGAACCCGTTCACTTTAGGCCTGACAGGCTTAAAGGGTGGTAAACAAGCGTCAGGTTTTTGTTCTATAGAGTCTTAAATTCCTCAGACGTCTGCCGGGTGAGCGGTAAGTCTTGAGGATCTGCCAGGGCGCAGCTTAGACGGATGCTTTGCGGCCTTTGGGGATGACGCTTTCTCCAGCGTATTTTGCGATGGAACCCAACTCGCCCTCAATACGGATCAGTTGATTGTATTTTGCCAACCGATCAGAGCGGCATAAAGAGCCTGTTTTAATCTGACCGGCGTTGGTGGCAACGGCCAGATCAGCGATTGTTGCGTCTTCTGTTTCACCGGAACGGTGAGAAATAACCGCGGTGTAGCCTGCGCGCTGGGCCATGGCGACGGCATCCAAAGTTTCGGTCAATGTACCGATCTGGTTGACCTTGATGAGAATTGAGTTGGCTATGTTTTCATCGATGCCACGTGAGAGGCGCTTGGTGTTGGTGACAAACAGATCATCTCCGACAAGCTGGCAGCGCTTACCGATGAGTTCGGTCAGGGTCTTCCAGCCATCCCAATCATCTTCGTCCATGCCATCTTCAATTGAGATAATGGGATAGCGATTTACAAGGTCTTCGAGGTACTTGGCCATGGCTTCACTATCGAATGTTTTGCCCTCGCCCTTCATGTGATAAGTACCGTTGTCGTAATATTCACTGGATGCACAATCCAGTGCGAGCATCACGTCGACGCCGGGACGGTAACCAGCCGCTTCTATGGATTTCATGATAAAGCTCAGGGCTTCATCGGCAGATTTCAGGTTTGGTGCAAAGCCTCCTTCATCTCCAACACTGGTACTGAGGCCGGCGTCGCTCAGCCCTTTTTTCAGCGTGTGAAAGACCTCAGCACCCATGCGCACCGAATCCGCACATGAGATAGCGGTGACCGGCATAATCATGAATTCTTGAATATCAATTGGGTTATCTGCGTGCTCGCCACCATTTAGGATATTCATCATGGGAACAGGCAGAACGTGTGCTGCTGTTCCACCGATATAGCGATAAAGAGGCAGGCCGGCTGATTCAGCTGCAGCTTTGGCCACTGCGAGCGATACACCCAAGATTGCATTGGCGCCAAGACGGGATTTATTGGGCGTTGCATCGAGAGCGATCAAGGTTTCATCTATGCCGCGCTGATCTTCCGCCTCAAGTCCTGCAAGGGTGTCATATATTTCAGCATTGACGGCCTCGACTGCTTTGGTGACGCCTTTGCCCAAAAAGCGGGACTCGTCACCATCACGTAACTCAACTGCCTCATGGACTCCTGTCGAGGCTCCCGAGGGGACCGCAGCACGTCCCATGATCCCATCTTCCAAGATTACATCGACCTCAACGGTTGGATTTCCCCGGCTGTCCATTATTTCACGGCCGATGATGTCGATAATTGCGGTCATTTCCGAGTCTCCCGGAGTACTTGATTTCGCGAATCTTGTGGGGTTTTCATGAGGCTTGCTTTTAGCTGAGCCTGAGCTAGACCGCTAGTGTGTTAGGTTGCCGCTAGGCTGTATTATATGGGGTGCTGGCTTTTAAATTTTGGATGGTGAGACCCTGTCTTGGGGCCCGGAAACTCCAGTATATGTCGGAGCTGAAACCACTTGGGGACCGCAAGAATCCTGCGTTAGGATTAAACAGATAGACCAGCTATTTTCTGGTTGGTGGCGTTGGTCTTAAGTTGCATCGGCCCCGCTTGGGGCCAAGGATGTGGAAGCGGTTTTAATGAATGATAATTTGACGGCTGAAGGGTCTGCTCTCGTCCTATTTTCGGGTGGTCAGGATTCGACAGTTTGCCTT
>JAJRZC010000336.1 GCA_024275435.1 Alphaproteobacteria bacterium | reverse complement strand
CCTGATGGCATAAGATAGAAGCTGCCGATGGAGCCGGAAAACACGAACAGGCCAAGGACCACAGTTGCGATGCGGTGGCGGACAGACCATCGCACCAGGTGGGTGTAAAACCTGATTGCTGTTCCTTCTTTTTCCTCCTTGTGATTTGCGCGCATGAAATAAGCGGTCAACATCGGCGTTATCAATCGCGCGACGAGGAGTGAGAAAAATACGGCAAAAGATACGGTCAGTCCGAATTGTGCGAAGTATTTCCCGGCAATTCCACCCATGAAGCTGACCGGCATGAAGACGGCAATAATCGTCAGCGTAATAGCGATAACCGCGAGGCCGATTTCATCGGCGGCTTCCAATGAAGCACGATAGGGGGATTTTCCCATGCGCGTATGGCGCACGATGTTTTCAATCTCGACAATGGCATCGTCAACAAGGATTCCGGTGACGATGGTGATCGCGAGGAGGGAGACGAGATTCAAGGAGAAGCCGGTGACATGCATGGCCCAGAAGGCGGGAATGATGGAGAGGGGCAAGGCAATGGCAGCGATAATCGTGGCGCGGAAATCTTTCAGGAATATGAATACGACGATGATTGCCAGCACTGCTCCTTCGAGCAAGGTTTTCATGGTCGCTTTGTAGACGCCGTAGGTGTATTCGACGGAACTGTCTATAAGTTCGAATTTCACGCTTGGATAGGTTTTCTGGATTTGGGTGATTTTTGTGGCGACATCTGCGGCAACTGTCGTGTCGCTGGCACCTTTTGCGCGGGAAACCGCAAAGGCAACAACAGGCTTTCCATCCAGGTCTGCGAAAGTGCGTTGCTCTTCAATTGTATCTTTGACAGTTCCCAACTGATCGAGACGCAGCTTACGCCCACCACTTAGGGTGATGGTTGTTGCGGCCAGACTTTTCACTGATTGTTTGCTGGCGAGAGTGCGGATGGCTTGTTCTCGACCGTTTATTTCTCCGCGTCCACCGGCAAGATCGATATTTGTTGCGCGTACTTGTGCGTTGACTTCACCCGCCGTAATGCCGAGTGCCAATAGTTTATCAGGGTCTAAAGATATTTGGATTTCACGGGTCGCGCCGCCTATACGATCGACGGCAGAAACCCCTTTGGTTCCCTGCAATATACGTTTTACGGTGTCATCGACAAACCAGGAAAGCTCTTCGGGCGTTTTGGAAAGATCATAGGCTGCATAAGTAACGATGGGCAGACCTTCGACTTCAATACGTTGGATAATTGGTTCGTCGATGGTTTGAGGTAAATCCGGACGGATTCTGGAAATTGCGTCTTTAACATCGTTCAACGCACGATCGACATCCACTTCAAGTCGAAACTCCACAAGAGTGGTGGAAATACCTTCCAGAAGCGTGGAGGTTATGTGCTTGACACCGTTGACACCAGCCAACGCATCTTCGGCGCGTTTTGAGACCTGAGTCTCCAATTCCTCTGGTGCGGCACCTGCTTGTGTGATTGTTACGGCGATGAGCGGAACGTCGATGCTGGGAAAACGCCTGACGGGCAATTCTTGGAAACTCATGATTCCCAGGGCCATGAGCATCAAGAAAAGAGCAAGGGACGGTATTGGTTTTCGAATGGCCCAGGCGGAAATGTTAAGGTTCATTCCTGGACCTCGCGAGAGATCCGTTTTGACTCAAGGGGGCGAATTCTATCGCCGTCGCGAAGAAACGTTCCGGCCTTGGCGACGACCAAGTCACCGAGTTTGAGGCCTTCGAGAACTTCTACGTGATTGCCGTCGCGCAAGCCCACTTTGATGGGCGTGGTTTGCACTGTGTTGTTTTCGACGCGAAGAACCGTGGCGCGATTGCCGTTGTAAAGAATGGCGGTTGAAGGAATGGATAATCCCGTTGCTTGTGCTGTTTCAATATAGCCTCTTGCGAAGGCACCTACTTTCAATTCAGGATTAGATTCAAGAAGAATCAAGGCCCTGCCAAGACGGGTCGCCGCATTGATTTGGGGAGAGACAAGACGCACGGTTCCGGAAACGTTTTTTTCGGTGGCAGTTTGAATGGCGGCGGTTTGTCCTTTTTTGAGTTTTGCGAGGTTGTAGGCATCTACCTCTGCTTCCAGCTCCAAGATGCCATCTTGGACTATTTCAAACATCGGTGGCTTTGTTCTGGAGGCTAGGTCGCCAATGCGAACTCTTCGTCGACTTATTAAACCATCGACCGGAGACTTGATCTCGCTTCTGGATAGGCGCCAAGTGGTTTCCAGGCGCTGGGCTTTGAGCTGTGACTTGTCGGCTTGTGCTAAAGCAAGGCCGGCACGTGCGGATTTAAGGCGTGCCAAGGCTGAGAGCGCGGCTGCTTCGCGTTGATCGTAAATGCTTTTTGAGACGTGACCGGCTTTGGTTAGCGGTTCGGCTCGTTTGAGTGCGGCTTGTGCTTCTTTCAACACCGCCTTGGTTTCCTGGATCTGACTTTGGGCTTGTGCAATGGCGGCATCAGCGCGCTCAATGGCGGCGGTGTTTTGTTCCAGGCTGCTGGTCAACGTGGTGCGTTCCAGTGAGGCCAAGAGCTGGCCTTTCTTTACGTAATCACCTTCTTCAACCTCATAACTGAGTACTCTTAAACCTTCGACTTCTGGGGTGATCATTATTTGTTCGCGCGCAACGATTGAGCCGGTGACAAGAACGTGTTCGACAAAGTCGGCTTTGGTGACGCGTGCAACGGTTATGGCCGGGGCATTGCTCGTGACATCTTTACCATCACTACCAATGTCAGGTTTTTTGCCTTTTGTGTCGAGCATGGCGAAGGCTTTGCTTGAGATTCCTTCGACGGTTTCCTTGGGAATAAGGCCCTGAGTGTAGGCGAGGCCAAATGCAATGGCACTCATGCCCAGTATGAGAATAGACACCAGTTTTATCATGAGGTGCCCTCGGTAAGTTCATCTCGTTTGAGGGGTTCTGCCGGTGGTGGTGTTTTCGATGTTGGATTCAGTAGTGTTTCGATCAGTGACATCACCGCCGGCATTGCTGCTTTTGCGTCAAAATCGGGGTCAATTGCCCGGCGCCAGAAAAGTCCATCACCTATGAGCATGAAGAGTTGCGCCAGTGTAGCTGTGTCGAAGGTTGGTTTGATTTCTCCTTTGTCGCGTGCACGACTGAATAATTCAGCAAAGCTTGTCTGGACGTATTTATCTATGGACCTGAAGGTTTCTCCGACTTTCTCATTGCGTGTGGATTCCGCCCCAATCTCAAGACACAGGATGCGCTTGTGGGTTGGTTCATTGACGGCATAGTGCTGCCCCAGTGCATCGATTACGGACATCAGATCACCTGACTTTGTCAGCGTATCCAGCCCTTCAGCAAAGGTAGAACGATCGCGTTCGACTATACCTTTGATCAATTCTTCCTTGGACTTAAAGTGTCCATACAGAGCTCCCGGACTGATTTGGGCCTGACGGCAAATGTCGGCCATGGTGCAGGCATGAAAACCCGATTTCGCAAAGCAGATTTCGGCGGCGTCGAGTATATTTTCAATACGTGCAGCTTGGGTCTCGGGTTTTAGTTTGGGCATGACTTCAAAGGTCGCTTGTTGTTGAGTTAAATGGTTTGGAATGTCTTCAAGATCGTCTTTTTTTGGCTGCTGAAGGGGTGCATCCTTTGATTGCTGCTGTAAGGGCAACTCATGGAGCGGTGTTGAGCTATTTCTAAGCAAAACGAACGTTCGTTTTGTTTATGCCTGAAAAATGTTGTGATCAAGGCTTTTGCTTTCTCATAATTAAAGATGGGTGGCGGAACTTTTGTACTGAATATGAGAATTTGCTTGCAGGTAAGCAATTGATGTTGCTTGAATTCTCAGGTGGGAATCTCACGGGCTTGGCATGAGTCCATTTTATCTTCGGGAGACAAGGCCGGCTGTTTCGAAGGGAACATCTGGGGCTCTTGAGTGAAATTCTATGCAGCTTGGCTTATGAACCCATTTCGGGAAACATGATTTCTCGACCGGCTGGTTGCTGGGTGCCGGTTCTTGGGTCGCTTTACTGGAAATAATGGGGTTGGCTTACAAGCCTTTTTTGCAGGGGATGCCTGAGAACTGACAGACTGTGCCCTTGGACACTTCGGTGCAATTTTCCTGCGGATTTTCAGCACGTTTCCAGTTGGCGTAAGCATCACCCAGTCCGGTCATGGCGCGGACCTTTCGGCGCCAATTGGCCCTTGTTTTTGTGCGAGCAATCCATTTGAATTTTGAAGGTTCACCGCGTGCTGTAACGGGTTTAGAGCTGCAGGTTTTGGGTTTGGCTGTGGTGGACTGTGCGCTGGCGGTTGTAAATTGGGAGCTTACCAGGGAGAAAAAAATAGCTGTAACAAAGATTGTCGGGAGATGTTTCTTGAACATTCCTATTCCTCTTATTTTTGCCAGCAGGTTTCGTTTGTTTACGGCTATTGCGATAGATTTTCTAGTTCTGAATTTTATTGATCTTGCCACCTCCCACCAAGTCAATTTATCCAGTTTTGATTGAGAAGCCACTTTCGACTGTGTTTCTGCTTCAGTTCTTGTGGGGTGATTTAATTGAGTGAAGTGCGTTTCTAGAATTGCTTCAGCCAGTTCACCGTCACATAGGGAGACTGGTTATGTGTGAAGTCGCCGAGCAAGCCCGCAGAAGAGGATATTTCTCCACCATACCAGTCCATTCTCGCAAAACCGCCCACACGGATAAAGTCGAAGGTGGTTGATCTGTGGGATAAGACTTCATCCGTTAATTTGTACTCCGCTTGAGCGTCTACATTTATTGCGGCTTCAAGCCCTAACGAGAGTGAAGGGAGGACCTTGAAGCCTACGCGTGAGCGCGCTGAGCGGGTATTGTGAGCTTGAGACCAAGAGAGATCAAGCGATCCCCAAGCGTGGTCTCCCATGTTGAGCCAAAACTCGAGAACTCCTTTGGCGCCAAAGTTTGTACCCTGGACGATGTTGCCGTGGTCAAAAGGGAAAACCTGATGATCGATCTGAGCGACGCCGATAAAGGCCTTTGTGGTTAAGGGACCCATTCGTTTCAAGTAACCGATCAGGGCATCCTGGAAATGTGTTGTGGCTCGATATTGTCTCTCTTGAAATGGCGATAAAGAGCTTCTTGAATAATATTTGTATTGTCCATATCCACCAGAAAAACGCAGTCGGAGGCCGTCTTCGTGAATGTCTCCGAAGGGCGCAAGTGTTGTGCCGGCATAAATCAGCCAAACGGTGTTGGCGGCATCGGCGCCGGCGAAAACTTCATAATGGCGCGGGGCAGGTTTACCAATTTCTTGAGAGATGACTTGCTGATTGATTCTGTCATCGTTTGCCAGGGCGGGGTTTTGGAAAATGCTAGCGTCTGCAATCAGTGAAAAAAGCACGCTGCAAATTGTGGTTTTTACAAACCACAAGAATCTATTTCTGTTCCCCACTGCAGGCACGACGCGAAAGACCGTTCTTTACACATTACTGAGATGAACACTACGGAATTAACCATAAGATCAGACCAGTGATGCGTGTGCTGTCAACTAAAAGTACTTATATTTCAGTTGAGTTCTATCTACGGTTTAGCTGGAGCGGCGCGTCTCTACTGGAGATGGGTTTTTGTTGAGGTTTTGTTCTGAGGGTATGGGGCTGGTGTCGATGTTGGGCAGCTATTTCAGTTTGTCATGAGCGTCGGCAAAACCATTAAGAGAGATGGGAATCCCGATGCCGGCTTCCTCAGTTTGAAAGATGACGAAAATAGCGGTTTTGCCCGTCCTCAAATGCTTGATGAGGTTTTCATCGACAGTGACCTGGGCGTAGCAGGCAAAAGTCTGGCAGCGCAGGAAGGGTGCATTTCCGAGGTCCTTTCCATCTATTTTCAGACCAAGTCCAGGTGGCAGCAGAACGCCCAGTGGAGCAAAGATTCTAAGGACCTGGGTTTTGTCAGAAAAGCGCTGAAAGTAGACAGTCAGCCCGACGTTGTTGCGGTCTTCTGCGGTGACGCTTTGCACCACGGCGCAGACGGGATTTTTTGCTCCCGGGGGGGGAGGTTTGCAGACAACCTGCCAATCGCCGTGCTGCGATTTGACGTTACCGTGGCGCGGGTCTGGAGTTTCCTGCTGAGCAAATGCTGCTGTGCCAGTACTTAGAGCTGTAAATATGATGAAGACGATGAGGGGCAGGGATTTTACGCTGTTGAGTTGTGTTTTCATGCTTGTTGGGACCTGGTTACCTTTTGTCCGATTGTTGGGTTTGCCCAAAAGTCTTTGGAGAATGGTGGTCGGGCAGTGGGGCGTGGTTTACATCTAGCCTTCGTCGTGATTGCGCAGATTTGCCCAACATACTCAATATTTTTCTGTTGTAGAAAAGTTGGAATTAGAAAACTTCTAAAAGAAGTGCTTGAAGAACTTGTTGTCGTCTCACCTTTTAAAACGGCTAAATTTGGACTGGCCGGAAGAGCTGTGAAACAAGTATGGGTGGATGCTTGCGCGTAAAGTCACCACCCCGCCCAAGCTGACAATTGGAATTTCCTAATACCACCATGAACTGCTTTTCAGCGGTATTAATTCCTCACCTAATAGCGAAAATTTTAGTCATGGATGGGCTGGGATCTCAAATCTCTGCCAATTGCGAGAAAATTCTTTTGTCGAGATTTTTCGCTCGACTCTATATCTGGCGCCCCTCATAAGATGTTTTATGTTTCTTTGATCTGTGGCATGTTGGGCGATTATGACGCATTAGGCTTGACTTGTAGGTTGCGCAACGGTTGTGTTCATTTTGATGATCTATATCAAATTGTCACCAAGGAATTGGAAACATGAGCCTGGGAAGTTTTCTTCAGAGTCTGATCTAGGTCAGCTTCTGTTGCTTGATTTCGAAGTGAGGCATTGAATTGAGATGGCTTTCTGGGGCTGAGAAAAAGATTTTATTGCAGAACTATCGTGCCTGTTTTGGTGCGGTAAGGAATTTGGTTACGGGGAGGAACCCGGCGGGTACAGCCGGGCCTGAACGAGGAGCTTAGAATGGTGAGGAATTTTGTGGGGGCGTGTACGCTCGCATTTGGGGTTGCGGTGTCTGTACTGTTGAGTGCTTTTGAGCCTGCGCTCGCTGAGGGGTTTGTAGGTGCCCCCGTTGACGGGCAGCTTGGTTTGATGACGGCGGGGTCGCCCGTCGCAGAATCGATCCATGAATTTTACGACTTGGTCACGCTCATAATTGTTGCGATCACCTTGTTCGTAATGGGGCTGCTGGGCTACGTGATGGTTCGGTTCAGTGAAAAGAACAATCCCACCCCCTCCAAGGTAACCCACAATACAGTTCTTGAGGTTGCCTGGACCGTGATTCCAATTCTGATTTTGGTTTTAATTGCGGTTCCTTCATTCAAGCTCTTGTTTCTGCAGTATTCGTATCCAAAGCCAGACGTTGTGATCAAAGCAACAGGGTCGCAGTGGTACTGGAGCTATAGTTACCCTGACAATGGTGATTTTGAATTCGACTCTTTGATGCTTTCTGATGAAGAGCGCAAAGAGCGTATTGATTCCGGTATTGCAGCGCCTCGGCTTCTTGCCACAGATAACGATGTTGTCGTGCCGGTGGGCAAGGTTGTGCACGTGCTGGTGACGGCGACCGATGTTATCCATAACTGGACGGTGCAATCGCTCGGCTCGAAGATTGATGCTGTGCCGGGGCGTACAACCTCAACTTGGTTTAAGGCGAACAAGGAAGGCGTCTACTATGGGCAGTGTTCCGAGCTATGCGGCAAGGACCATGCCTTCATGCCGATCACGGTGCGTGCCGTGAAGGATGACGTCTTTGCAGCCTGGACCAAGGCCATGGCGGACGAAGACGAAGAGGGTGCAATGGAAATTATTCACAAGGCCACGCTTGAACAAGCTGGTCGATCGAATGTTGCACTTAACGATTAAGTAGGTGTGGCTTTCTTCGTATGTAGAAATATTCATCTGCCGGCCTAAGAAGTTGTTGGCAGATGAATTTGCAAAAAAAATATCTGGAAACGCAAGTGATGGGGCAGTAGCAAAATGGGCAGTGAAGCTCACACAATAGACGATCACAATCAAGCGCCAAAAAGTTTTGTGAGGCGCTGGCTATATTCAACCAACCACAAAGACATCGGTACGATGTATTTGATTTTCGCGATTTTCTCGGGAATCGTTGGTGGTCTTCTTTCAGTCGCGATGCGCATGGAGCTTCAGGCTCCGGGTCTGCAGTACTTTGCAGATGCACATGTTTTTAACGTGTTTGTGACCGCTCATGGTTTGATCATGATTTTCTTCATGGTCATGCCGGCAATGATTGGAGGTTTCGGCAACTGGTTTGTACCGCTTCAAATTGGTGCGCCTGATATGGCGTTCCCTCGGATGAACAACATTTCGTTCTGGTTGCTTCCAGTTTCTTTCGCACTGTTGTTGATTTCGATGTTCGTTCCGGGACCAGCTGGAGGTAACGGTGTTGGTGGTGGCTGGACGATTTACCCGCCGTTGTCGACTTCGGGACAGCCGGGGCCAGCGGTTGATTTCGCGATCCTAGCGCTGCATTTGGCTGGTGCGTCGTCGATCCTGGGTGCTATAAACTTCATTACAACGATCTTTAATATGCGTGCGCCGGGTATGACGTTGCACAAGATGCCGCTGTTCGTGTGGTCGATTCTTGTCACCGTATTCCTGCTGCTGTTATCGCTGCCTGTTTTTGCCGGTGCGATCACGATGATGCTGACGGATCGTAACTTCGGGACAACTTTCTTTGATCCTGCGGGTGGTGGTGATCCTCTCTTGTTCCAGCATTTGTTCTGGTTCTTCGCACACCCTGAAGTCTACATTCTGATCCTTCCAGGCTTTGGTATGGTCAGCCATGTGATTTCGACCTTCTCCAAGAAACCGATTTTTGGATATCTTGGTATGGCTTACGCAATGGTGGCGATTGGTGTCGTCGGCTTTATCGTGTGGGCACATCACATGTATGCCGCTGGATTGAGCGTTGATACACAGGCCTACTTTGTGTTCGCCACAATGGTTATCGCGGTGCCGACGGGTGTGAAGATTTTCTCGTGGATTGCGACCATGTGGGGTGGATCAATTTCCTTCAAGGTTCCGATGTTGTGGGCGCTTGGGTTTATCTTCCTGTTTACGGTGGGTGGTGTCACGGGCGTTATGCTGGCGAATGCCGGTGTGGACCGTGCACTACACGATACCTACTATGTGGTTGCACATTTCCATTATGTGCTTTCGCTCGGTGCGGTGTTCTCGATCTTTGCCGGTTGGTACTATTGGTTCCCGAAGATCACCGGAAAAATGTATTCTGAGTTCTGGGGTAAGCTACATTTCTGGATCACGTTTGTTGGTGCCAACATTCTGTTCTTCCCTCAGCATTTCCTTGGGGCTGCCGGTATGCCACGTCGCTATGCCGACTATCCTGATGCCTATGAGTTCTGGAACTATGTTTCTTCGATCGGTTCCTACATCACGGCACTGGGAACGGTTTGCTTCCTGATCGGTCTATGGGTTTCATTGGCCCGCAAAAAGACTGTGGGAGAGAATCCTTGGGGTGAGGGGGCTACCACGCTGGAGTGGACTGTAAGTTCGCCGCCTCCGTACCATTGCTTTGAGACGCTGCCAAAGATCAAGGCAACGAATCAGCACTAAGGGACATGAAGCGAGCATTGGGTTGAATTTTGGATAGCCCAGGTTTGCAACTTGATATGATATTGCCGCGGGCGGGGCCTTTAACACCCCGCCCCGGTTTGCCGGAAAACCCACAAAGAATGGGTTCCGTTGTTGATATTTTATCTGCGTGTTTTGCGCGGGGGATGGAAGCGTGTGATGGCTGGTCAAGGATCAGACGCCAGTTTGGAAGTGGTGGGAACGGGACCCGAGAGACAGGGGCCGGCGATTGCTGTTGATTCGGATGATTTTTCAGTAGGACCTTCGGTCGGCGAATTTTTCGAGCTCATGAAGCCACGTGTTATGTCTCTGGTGGTCTTCACGGCTCTTGTGGGGCTTGTTGCTGCGCCTGGAACACTTCATCCATTTCTTGCTGGTGTTGCTCTGCTTCTTATTGCGATTGGGGCGGGTGCGTCCGGTGCACTCAACATGTGGTATGACGCCGATATTGATCGCTTGATGCAACGTACGGCGGCGCGGCCTATTCCCCGTGGCAAGGTGAGCGAGTCTGAAGCCTTGAGCTTCGGTGTGGTTTTGTCGGTTGGTTCCGTGTTGATGCTTGGGGTTCTGGTGAACTGGACCGCCGGAGCATTGCTTGCGCTCACCATCGGTTTTTACATCTTCGTTTACACCATGTGGCTTAAGCGTCTGACACCACAAAACATCGTGATTGGTGGTGCTGCGGGTGCTTTTCCTCCGATGATTGGATGGGCGGCTGTAACGGGTGGTGTTTCCATCGAAAGCATCGTTCTGTTCTTGATCATCTTTATTTGGACTCCACCGCACTTTTGGGCGTTGTCGCTTTATCGCTACCGGGATTATGAGCGGGTTGGGGTGCCGATGTTACCGGTTGTTGCCGGGTTGGAGGAAACACGTCGACAGATTCTACTCTATACACTGCTGCTGGTACCGATGGGTGTCGTTCCCTATTTCATCGGTCTGGGTGGAGTTGTCTATGGGGTGTGCGCGACGGTTCTTGGCGGAATTTTTCTGTGGCTTGCTTTGCGCGTTCGAGCAGCGGAGGAAGGTCGAGAGGGAGACCGGATGGCAAAGCAATTGTTTCTGTTTTCGATCTTCTACCTGTTCATGCTGTTTGCGGTTTTGTTGGTCGAAAATGTCGTGGCGAAGGTTGTCGGCTAGCAGGTGTGAAGTGTGCTCGTTGCAACCTGGTTGAGAGGAAAAAGTTGGCGGTGTCTGTTGTTCCTATTGGAGCCAGAGGTGCTGTGATTTTTTGAGATGTAAGACATATGGCTTCGGAAGACGATAAACTAGCTGAATACAAGAAACGCCAAAAGATGCGGTCGATCGCGATTGCGGTGACATTGGTGGTGATTGTGGTGTTGTTTTATGTGGCAACACTCATACGACTTGGCGGAAATGTATTGAACAGGCCTTATTAAAGCGATCGATAGGACTTTGTAAGAATAACTCTTGGGCAGATATTTTGTGAGATGACATTGGATCAGAAAACACAGGGTGATAATGCGCCAGATGGTTTAGATGGAACCATCCAGACCGATGGTTCAGAACCGTCGGGAAGTCTCATGCGCCGACATCGCAAAGTCGGTATTGTTGTTGCCATTATGCCTATTGTCATGCTTGGCATGGCCTATGCTGCGGTTCCTCTCTATCAGATGTTTTGTCAAGTTACTGGGTATGGCGGGACCACCAGGGTCGCAGAGTCGGCGCCAGACCATGTGCTTAAACAGACAATTTCAATCCGCTTTGATTCCAAT
>JAJRZC010000335.1 GCA_024275435.1 Alphaproteobacteria bacterium | reverse complement strand
CTCCTTGAATCTCGTCTCCCTCCTCGCGATCACCATCGTCACCGGAATCCTTGTTGACGATGCCATTGTCGAGATTGAAAACATCGTGCGCCATACGCGCATGGGAAAATCACCCTATCGTGCTTCATTGGAAGCCGCCGATGAAATCGGCCTCGTGGTTATCGCTATTACGCTGACGATTATTGCCGTCTTCATGCCGGTCAGCTTCATGGGTGGAATTGCCGGGAAATACTTCGCACAATTCGGACTGACCGTATCTTTCGCCGTATTTTTCTCACTCCTCGTCGCCCGATTGATAACGCCGATGTTGACCGCTTATTTCATGCGCGCAAATCACAAGGAGGAAAAAGAAGGACCAGCAATCAGGTTTTACACCCACCTGGTGCGATGGTCTGTCCGCCACCGCATCGCAACTGTGGTCCTTGGCCTGTTCGTGTTTTCCGGCTCCATCGGCAGCTTCTATCTTATGCCATCAGGCTTCCTGCCCACGGAAGATATCAGCCGTTCTTTGTTGGCCATTGAGCTTCCACCAGGCTCTCCCATTTCCGAAACGGCGCACGTCACATCCGATATTTCAAAGCGACTGCGACAACGAGACGACGTGCGCAGCGTCTTCATCAATGGTGGTAGCCTCCTAGGCGCAAACGGTAGTTCCGCGTCTCAGCCCCAAAAAGCCACATTGATCATCAACTTGGTCGCAAAGGGCAAACGGGACATATCCCAAGCTGAAATCCAGGAGGAAATCAGTAGAATGCTCAAAGAGATTCCTGACATCCGTTACTGGTTTCTTCAAGACAATGGTCAACGTCAACTCCAACTTGTCGTATCAGGCCGTGATGGGGAAGCCGTTGATAGGATCGCAGCGGATTTAACCTCTCAGGCAAAGCGACTACCCACACTGGTGAACGTTGTCTCCACGGCAGAACTCGACCGCCCGGAGTTACGTGTATACCCAAATAGCGAAATTGCCGCCGAGCTGGGTATTTCCACCTTGGCAATCTCAGAAGCAGTACGAATAGCCACCATCGGCGACATTGGTCCCAACCTGGCCAAATACGATATCGGCGATCGCCAAGTCCCCATCAGGGTTCAATTGGAAAGAGACGCACGTAGCCACCGTCAACTTCTACAATCCTTAAAGGTACCGACGAAGACCGGAGTTGCCGTACCGCTTTCCACAGTCGCCAAATTCGAGTTAAGCCAAGGTCCCACCTCAATAACCCGCTATGATCGCACCCGACGCGTACTCATCGGTGCTGACCTGATCGGACATACACCGCTGGGAGATGCCGTGAATGATGTGCTGGCTCTTCCTGCAGCTAAAAACCTACCCGCCGGTGTTGAAATCAAACAGTTTGGCGACGCAGAAGTTATGGTCGAAGTCTTTGAAAGCTTTGGTAAGGCTATGATCGCAGGACTGATGATGGTGTTCGTGCTCTTGGTTCTGCTGTTTGGTTCCTTCCTTCAACCCATCACCATACTTTTTTCACTACCTCTTTCCGTAGGTGGCGCCATCGTCGCCCTCGCCCTGACAGGAAATTCAGTCAGTCTCCCGGTTGTCATCGGCTTGTTGATGTTAATGGGCATTGTCACAAAAAACGCCATCATGCTTGTGGATTTTGCCATTGAGGAAATCGCCAGGGGCGTGGAGCGTCATGAAGCCATCATAGATGCCGGACGCAAACGCGCGCGCCCAATTGTCATGACCACCATTGCCATGTGCGGTGGCATGTTGCCCTCTGCCCTGGCACTGGATTCCGGCGGTGAGTTTCGCGCGCCCATGGCGATCGCCGTAATCGGCGGATTGATTTCTTCCACGGTCCTATCCCTGGTCTTCGTTCCAGCCGTATTCATCCTGGTGGACGACTTTGGCAAACTTGTATGGAGAATATTCGGTCCGATGATTGGCAAAACAGACGAACCGGAGAACCAACCGGCCCAATAGAACAGGACTTCAACAATGGATCAGGCCAGAAGCGGCTCTCCCAAAAAAAGAAAAAAACACCTATCTTGAAAATTCACCTGCACCACTAGGAGCCCATCATGTTTGACGCCAAAAGCCTTCTCGAAAACCTCGTTAAAAGCGCCCAATCCACTTCCCAACAATCGACCCAAAATCAAGGGCCAGACCTTTCTGACCTGCTGGGAAAACTGCAATCAGCTGGTAAAGATGGAGCAGGCGGCCTAGCCGACATCCTGGGAAATCTGCAGTCCTCGGGAAAAGAAGGTGCTGGAGGGATAGCCGATATGCTCGGCAATGTTTTCGGCCAAGCTACCCAGGGTGTGAAAGAAGGCGCGGGAAAAATCAATGAAGCAACCGGCGCGGGAGACGCTCTGAATGACACGGTGCGCCAGCTTACAGAACAATTTGCCGGCAAAACACCAGAAGAAATACTAGCCGCCGCAAAAGAATTCATGGCAAACAACCAACTGGGTACCGGAGCAGCTTTAGGCGGACTAGGTGCACTTATTCTGGGAACATCAACAGGTCGATCAGTGGCCATGGGCGCCGCTAAGATCGGAGCCCTCGCGCTCATCAGCGGACTTGCCTACAAAGCCTATCAAAATTACCAGGAAGGAAAGCCGCTGATTGAAGGTGACGACAGCGACATGAGCACCCCACCCAGCGGGTCAGGTTTCGAGGCAGAAAAAATCAGCAATGATCAGGCAGCTTTATATATCAAGGCAATGATTGCCGCCGCCGCCGCCGATGGGCGCATTGATACCGCCGAACACGAACGCATCATGGGAAGCATGAAACAAACCGACCTGGACAGCCAGGCCGAAGAGTTCCTGGCTCAACAACTCAACAATCCAGCAAGCATCGATGATCTCGCCAGTGCCTCAGGCTCCAAAGAAGAAGCCGTGCAAATCTATACGGCCGCAAGAATTTCTATCAACCCGGACACCGGCGGCGAAAGTGCCTTCTTGGCGCAACTCGCTCAAAAACTCAAAATTGAGCCTGACCTCGCCAGCCACATCGACGCCGCAGCACGCAACGCTTGAGAACATTCAGCTCCTAAGCCTCATTCTTGAACGACAAAGGGGTCGTGTCTGGATAGGACACGACCCCTGTTTTCATGGGCAAAACGTAAAAAACTTTCTCAGTTCCTCGCGTCACCCTCCAACCGCTTAAAGAACACATCAACACGCATCCCGGTTAAAAGTGGCGGTGAGCCATCAAGCTCGGCAACAACTTCCAGAACATCCACATCATTGGGGCGGCGCGGACCGCGTGTTGCAATCCGAGGAACACCAAGAGCAGAAGCAATCTCCGTTACCGTACCTTCAAATTCCCGATCAGGAAAACCGTCGGCCCGAACAATGACTTTTTGCCCGATACGCACCTTGGCCACATCGCGTTCTTCCACTTCTGCACGCACCCGAAGTTTGGAAATATCTCCAAACGCCAGCAAGGGCTGCCCTGAAGTTGGAGAAGCCATGTCTCCGGCATTAACAAGAACATTTAAAACCGTTCCATTGAACGGCGCCCGCACCCTTGTGCGCTCATATGCGTACTCAACCATGGCAAGATCACTGCGCGCCTGTTCAAGAGAAGACTCAAGACGCGTTAAAAAAGGCATCTCGGGATTGTCATTGAGTTCCGCCAGTTCCGATCGGGCTTTCTCGAGTTTTTTCTTTGTCCGATTGATTGCATCTCGCGCCGACGTCACCGCATAGTCAGCCGCGTCCCCCTTCTTGAATCCGATAACAGCCTTATCAAAAGCGCGCCATGCAGAAAACAGCGCACGCTCCGCTTCCGCAACCTTGTCAGAAGCCGCCTGACGGTCTTTAGCCAGCCCTTCGGGCGGCTCTTCCTCACGCTCGCGCTTACGCACATCAACCTCGGCAGCCGCGGCGCTCAGTCGCTCAGGTAAGTCTCCCTCATCAAGAGTAACCAGAAGATCGCCGGCCAAAACCTTGTCATTGGTTTTAGCAAGCACCTCTTTGATCTGACCGCTCACCTCAGGCATGAGCCGGACCTGACCGGAAACAGGTTCAATGCGTCCTGTCGCGGACGCCGCCCATCGCGGAACCGTTTTCGTAGTTTCAGCGTGCGCAGTATCAATGGATAAAACCGAGCCCGTCTTTGCTCCCATTGACCACATCCCGGCCAAAACGATCACTGATGCAACCGCACCAGAAATAGCCACAAATCGCCAATTCATATTCAGTCCATTAAAATTGATCTTAACCATGTGCCTTACGCCTCTTTGTGAGATCAGTAACTTCCGGAGCATCAAGTCCCTCCGGCCGGCGTTCCTCGCCGACAATCAAACCATCTTCAATCCGCACGACGCGGTCTGCATAAGAAAGGGTGCGCGGATCATGTGTCACCGCCAAGACGCAACGGCCCTGTTCGTGAGCAATGCGAGCTAGAAGCTCCATCACCGCATGGCCGTTTTCACTATCAAGGGCCGCCGTTGGTTCATCAGCCAGAACAATTGAAGGTGAACTTACAATGGCGCGCGCAACAGCAACACGCTGTTGTTCTCCACCCGAAAGATTTCTCGGGTAATTCATCAGCCTATCGCCAAGCCCAACCTGACGTAAAACTTCTTCCGAGCGCGATGCCGCCTTAAATCCCTTAACACCTCGCACATCAAGTGCAATTTTTACATTCTCGAGCGCAGTAAGTGTGGGAAACAAATTGTACGACTGAAAAATGAAACCCATGTGCTTGCGCCGTAACTCCGCAAGCTCCTCTGGCAACAGCCCGCTTGTTACTGTTCCAGCAACCGTTACGGTTCCCGAAGTCGGTGCCAGAATACAACCCATAATCGATAACAGCGTAGTTTTACCGCTACCCGACGGCCCCATCAATAGTGTCAACTCACCTGGTGCAAGCTCAAAACTAACCCCCTTCAGGGCCTTGACCGAGCCTGCTCCCTCTCCCAGCACCTTAACGACATTCTCAACCGCCAGGGTTTTCTTTTTCATACTGGTTTTTTTTGGCTTCTGCGGCACCCGCCTTGCTCTTTTTGTCATCGGCTGAACACCGTCGCTGGATCAATTTTCATGACTTTCATAATTGCCGCAACAGCAGAAATCGCACACATAAACAAAGTCACCGTGAACAAACCCAGCGCCAATGCCCAGGTCATGATGATCGGCAGCGGAGTCGACTGGGAAGCATAAACAATTATCAGCGCAACAATCATTCCAAGGCCATAACCAAGTACCGCGCTCAATCCCGCCTGTGCCAGGATCACTTGATGGATATAGCCTGAGGCAGAACCAAGAGCACGCAAGGTAGCAAACTCATTGAGATGATCCTTCGTGCTCGAATAGAGCGTCTGTGCAACAATCACCGTACCCACAAGAATACCAAGCAGGGCCCCACCGATAAGTGCGACACCAGCGCCTGTGCGAAACAACCACTGTTGCAAGCTTCGATCGTGAAATTCTTTTGTTGTCAAAACCTCGGCCGATTCCAATTTGCTCAGCAAGCCTTGGCGCACCTCTTCAATGTCTGCACCCTCATTCAGGCGAACAAGATGAAATGTCGCTCCATCATTCGGCAGTCCCAAAAGCTGCCGGGCGCGTGACAAAGGCATGTACACATAGGGCGATTGTGTAAACGAACGTACGCCATCCGTAAGAGCCGCAACTCTCACACGACCAAGCGCAATCTGCGCCGTATCACCGATTCCACCGATGCCAAGGTCTGCCAGATAAGTCTTATCAACTGCCACCGAAATAGGGGCCTTGATATCCTCCCACGTTCCCTCTGTCAGGGCCCATGGTTCCAGCCCACCATCTTCCGCATCAGCCCCAATAACAACAACGCGAGACGAACCTCCAGCCGGCTTGCGCCACTCTGAAAACTTCACCACCAATGGTGTAACGGCAGCAACACCTGGCGTAGAAAGTGCTTGATGTCGCTCTCGTGTGGAAAGCAAAACACCACCATCCTCAAAACTCTTGGCGCCAAAAGCCGTAATCCACAAATCAGCCTTTGCATGATCAATGTGAGCCGTGATCATCTTACTCGCACCCAAATAGAGCCCGAGCTGAACGGCAACGAGGACAATTGAAAACAAAATCCCAATCAGCGTGACCGCAAGTCGGACCCGATCATGAAATAGATTTCGAGCAGCGAGTGTCAGAACCATGAAAAATGACCAGACCTTGTTTCTACTATAACGATTTGCCCAACTCGGGCCCGAGTTGGCACTTTAGGCACGAAAGAGCAAAACGAGCAGCGAGAGTATCAAGTATTAAAATTTGTCTCATACGAGGCGGTGAAACAGTTTTGCTTTTTATTCTATGCCTTCATGTCCGCCAAAGAATTGAAGCATCAACAAAAATGGTACACTAAAATATACAAGATTACCGTTAATGCTGAGCTGAATTTATGCCGACTTTCAGACTAAATGATAATATTGGTATTGCTGGACGAACACACAATAGCGATAGCCTTGGTTCGGTAAATCAGACTAATATTCAGTCTCAAACCGGTCAGATTTCCAAATCACTCCGGAATTGGTAAACAATTGAGAGAACCCACAATGCGTCTTATCCTGACGTCTCGCAAATCCCCCCCTGCATTAGCAATTGCCTGTGTCATGTTATTCGTAACGGCGTTCTTTCACATAACTTCTGTTAAAGCAGGCAATCAATCCGACAACGCAGCACCTCCCCTCCCTGAGACCGGTATTTGGTACGATGACACCAAACAAGGCGCCGTAGAAATTACTCAGTGTGGCAAGAAACTCTGCGGCCATATTGTCTGGCTTGAAAATCCTCTCACAGAGGACGGCACACCTATCATTGACAAGTACAATTCAGATCCATCTAAAGCCAAGCGGCCCGTATGCGGCTTGCAAGTTTTAGGAGAGCTCACCATTCAGGAAGATGGAACCTACGACAATGGCTGGGTCTATGATCCCAAAGTCGGCCACACATTCAACGTAGCCATCAACCTAGTTGATCCAAACAAACTCCATGTACGCGGTTATGCAAAACTAAAAATCTTCGGTAGGTCTCTGACCTGGACACGTGCTCCTAATAACCTTGAACGCTGTACCAACTAGAAGTGTTAGCAAATTGGTGAAATAGCCAGCACTCAGCAGAACCGGTTTTCCCACGACAGTTAAACTCGAAACTTACCCCGTGTCGTATTCTGCTAAAGACATACTCGCGCAAAACGACCCGTATTTTTCAGATGCGCCCGAGTATTACTCAGCCGCAACTGTTTTCGAGATTTCTTTCCCCATACCCTGCTGAGCAGAAGAGCCAGTTTGCTCCTGCGCTGCAAGAT
>JAJRZC010000334.1 GCA_024275435.1 Alphaproteobacteria bacterium | reverse complement strand
TTGTTGAAGGCTGATTATCCGGAGTGGTATGACGCGCGGCTGAAGCAGGTTCTGGATATGAATGCTGCTGGCAATGACCCGGATGTAAAAAAACGTTTGCTGGCGGAAATTGTGAACTTGCGTCGCAAGCACGCGAAAGAAGCCTTGTCAGCGAGTACAGAAAAACTACTGGTTGTGGCGTCTGCTTTTCTTTCGAATCTGAAGCGTTTGGGTGAGCTTAGCACCGATGCCTGTTATATGTTCATCAGTAAGGGTGAACTCAGCCCGACGGTGTTTGAGCTGATGACGAAAAAGAACATGCTTCCTGCGCTAGAAATGCAGGCGACTGCAATTTTTGAAGCCATTTCCGAAGGCCGTAAAGTTCCCGTTAAACGAGAGCGGGCAAGCAAAAGTGATTACGATCTTTTATCAAAGCAGCTTTTGAGTATGGGCTGGACGCAAAAAGACCTTCAGTTGTTTGCCAATCCGACGGCTCTTTCCAATGCATCACCAGCCAAGGTGTGCCAGATGGTTCAAGACTGGTTTGGCGCCCACATTGCCATTTCCGATAAGGTGGTTCAGGAGCGTTTGTTATTTGAGACTTTGCGGCCAGTGGTAGCAGGATAATTGCTACGGGCCTTTGTTTTTTATGCAACGTTTGATATTTCATCGATTGCGATTGGCATGCAGAGATCTACGCGTAAATTCTCAGATGAGACTTTTTTTGCATCATCGAGATAGATCTCGACGAGAGGGCGCGTGAGATCGGCACAAAGGCCATGTTTTGCTTTCCAGGTTTCTCTCAAGTTTCTGGATGCAGTTGGTATTCCGTCAAAATTGCCTTTGTAGCGTTGGCGTGCGTAGGCGCCGCCTGGCAGACTTTGAAACTGCATTTTCTCCAGATTTGAAAGGGGAAAAGATGGTGGCAGCTCGATGCAGGCTTCGTAGTAAAGGGACTTATCCAGATCTTTGGCGTTGGGGTCGGTTCGTGCCAGCCCAAAACCGCGCGTTACCTCATCACGGATGCCATGACGGTCCAACCAGCTGAGGACATAGTCCCATGCTTTTGGGCCTGACTCGCGAAATGGGCCAAACTCACGATGACACACCACTTGCTGTGGCCTTAAGTAGACAAGCTTGGTTTCCATAAAATTTGCCTCTGGAATGCGGTTGAACTCACGCTCTTCTTTTTCTTCTTTTACACGTCGAGCGGATACTTCTAACCGCATCAGGAGTATCAATATTTACCCAATCTGTATTCGAACTCGATTAAAGCAACAATTGCAATTTTATCAATATTTCATCAGCGCGCTGTAATCGAAAAAAGATTCAGCTAAATCAAATGGATAGATGTAAAAAATTCTTTGAAAAAACTGTTATTCTCTTAGGGTGAATAAGGCGTTTTGGCTAGTTTTTGTTGCTTAAAACATGCTTAATACTAAGGAAATCACGCCATGCCAGACGCTTTGCTGCGGGCGTTCTCAAGAGGTAGGCTGGGTGTAGTGTTGGCAGTATATTCAGCTGCTTTCCGGCGATTTGGCGGGTGTCCCATTTTCCACGCAGCCGCATAATGCCCTGGGTTGTTTCCAAAATATTCTTGGCTGCGGCTCCACCGAGCAAGATGATGAATTGCGGGGAAACGAGGTGAATTTGCTGTTCCAGGAATGGTCGGCAGACGCGGGCTTCCTGTTGGGTCGGAGTTCGGTTTCCTGGCGGGCGCCAGTAGACAATGTTGGTGATGTGAACGTTTTGCTCATTCAGATCTATGGCCTTGAGCATGCGATCGAGCAGCTGTCCCGCCCGGCCAACGAAAGGGCGGCCTTCAAGATCCTCATCACGCCCGGGGGCCTCGCCGATAATCATCACTCTTGCGTTTTGGGCGCCCCGATAAAAACAGGTGTTTTTTGCGGTTGCCTTTAATCCGCAACCTTCGAACGAAAGCAGCTTTTCGTGCAAGGCTTCAAGAGAGCCAACTGATTGGACGGCCTGTCTGGCTGCAGCCAGAGACTCATCAGGTGGCACATTTTGAAAGGAGCGAGATGAGCTGGCGGCAGCAGGATTGGTGATTGAGGCATATTCGCCGACTTGGGGTTGCGTTCTCGAAGCGGATTCAGGCCAGAGTATGGAAGGCTGTTGATCGGTGCTTGATCCTGGGGACCTGTTAGACGGGTTGGTGGTTGCGCGACTTTCTGACTTTATTTCTGCAGGGCTTTGCGGTGAGGGGCGTGATTGGGTTATGGTTTTTAAAATGTTTACGCCGGGGGCACGGGGCTTATCTGCAAGCCAGTCTTCAGGGCTTTCAGCCACGACTTCATCGGCACCCATTTCACGGTACCAATCAAGAAGCGCCAAGGCCTGTTGATTGCTTTGCGTCTTGTCCATGCTGTTTTGTGAATCTCTTTCAGTTTCTCGCTGGATTGAATTCAGGCTGTTTCAGGAACTTTCCGGTTATCTGCCTGGTTCTGGCAGGTATGGTAACGGGTTACAAATCCCAGGCCAGGAAATTCGGTATTTATGGGACCTTGCTTAAAGGAATAGGTTGATCGCGACACTTGTAAACTTGACGGTGATACCTTTGAAGACCTAATCCGATAGATAGGCCGATAAAGTCAAGAAAAGGGACAACCCAGGATGGGACAGGACGGGACCGGATTGCCGCCACGCGAAGGAATGGATTTTGATGTCGTTATCGTGGGGGCGGGTCCTTCGGGGTTATCGGCGGCCATACGACTGATGCAGCTCGCGAATGAAGCGGAGAAGGAGCTGAGTGTTGTCGTTCTGGAAAAGGGTTCCGAGGTGGGCGCGCATATTCTTTCCGGCGCTGTTATCGATCCAACTGGCCTTGATGAGCTATTGCCGAATTGGCGCGAAGAGGGAGCGCCACTTAAGACCAAGGTGAGCAAGGACCGGTTTTATTATCTTGGTCCGGCAGGTGATATTGTTCTGCCAAACTTTATCATGCCACCGCTGATGAATAATCACGGCAATTATATTGGAAGCCTGGGGGCGCTTACCCGTTGGCTAGGTGAACGTGCGTCTGATTTGGGCGTTGAAGTTTATCCGGGTTTTGCTGCTACTGAAGTTCTTTACGATGAAGCCGGCGCCGTTGTTGGCGTTGCCACTGGCGATATGGGTGTCGATCACGAGGGAAACCCAAAAGATGGGTTTGTTCGCGGGATGGAGCTTCGGGGCAAATATACATTCATTGCCGAAGGTGCTCGTGGCTCTCTTGCAAAGCAACTTGTGAAACGCTTTGAACTGGATGCGCTGTGTGAGCCGCAAAAGTATGGCCTTGGCATCAAGGAGCTTTGGGAAATCCAGCCAGAGAACCATAAGCCGGGTCTTGTGCAGCATTCGTTTGGTTGGCCTTTGGACAATAGAACCGGAGGAGGATCTTTCCTATATCATTACGGAGAGAACCTCGTTGCTGTTGGTCTGGTGGTTCATCTCAATTATGAGAATCCTTATCTGTCGCCTTATGATGAATTTCAGCGCTTTAAGACGCATCCTAGAATTTCACCTACATTTGAGGGTGGCCGCAGAATAGCTTACGGCGCTCGGGCACTTACTGAAGGTGGATGGCAGTCACTACCAAGGCTGGATTTTCCCGGTGGTGTGCTTCTGGGTTGTGCGGCAGGTATGGTCAATGTGCCTCGGATCAAAGGCAGCCATAATGCTATTTTGTCAGGCATTGTTGCTGCTGAGCGTGCTTTCAAGGCAATTTCTGCAGACCGCGAACATGATCGTCTCGAAGGTTATGACAAGGAAGTTCGCGAAGGGCGTATTGGCAAAGACCTGAAGCAGGTTCGAAATGCCAAGCCGCTGTGGTCACGCTTTGGCACTTTCCTCGGTATTGGGCTGGGCGGGATTGATATGTGGCTTAACACGATTATTCCACGCGTCGGTCTGGGTATAACGTTGAATCATGGGAAGCCTGATTTTGCTTCCTTGAAAAAAGCGCGCAAATGTAAGCCGATTGATTACCCCAAACCTGATGGCGTGTTGACCTTCGACAAGCTGACGAATGTTTCTTTTTCATCGACCAATCATGAGGAGGATCAACCTGTCCATCTAAAACTGGCTGACCCTTTGATCCCTGTTTTGAGCAACCTTTCTGACTACGATGAACCGGCTCAGCGTTATTGTCCGGCTGGCGTTTACGAAATAATCCGTGATGAGAATAATGTTGCTCATTTCGAAATCAATGCGCAAAACTGCGTTCATTGCAAAACATGCGATATCAAGGACCCCGCTCAGAATATTACTTGGGTTTGCCCCGAAGGCGGTGGAGGGCCGAATTATTCCGAGATGTAGGATGTGCTGAGATCACCCCTTCTTATTCGGCGAAGGATTGACTCCCTGAAGTGAGCTAGCGTTTTGTTTGATTATTTTAGGATTCTTTTACGTTAGAAACGTTCTTTTTTGGGGGATCAAAGGTTTGCCTGGAATACTGACTATTCTTTCTTATGTGGGCTCGATGGGGGATAATCCACCTGTAATATCTGAATCTTAGGAGATTTGCTCTATCTCGGGTCGCCAAATGGCCTCGTTTTCTGGTAATTTGCTTTCGTAAATCTTGGATGCGAGTCGCTGTCCTGTTTGTAAATCGAAGGAATCGAAACATGGGAATATCCCGCGGGATGTTCGAGGTAAGGAAGCTATTCGTAGCGGTTTTGGTATCTGTTACTCTGATAACCATTCCTCAATCCGGGTTTGCTCTCTCACGCGATAAGGTTTTTGAAACGCGAAGTTTAGCGGGCAGCTATCTGGCGGGGCGTTTTGCTCGTTCGAAAAATGACACACGGCAAGCTTCGGTTTTTTACAGCAAAGCCTTGGCGCATGACCCTGAAAACGAAGTTCTACTTGAGCAGAGTTTTCTCATGGAAACTTCCGAGGGGAATTGGAAAAAGGCAAACCGTCTGGCCCGGCGATTGATCCTGAAGCAACCAAGCCACCAAATGGCACACATTCTTCTGGGGCTGACGGCATTTAAGAATAAGAAATATTCAACTGCGGATCGGCACTTCAAAGCTTCCAGTGCGGGCCCGGTTGGTGAGCTGACCAGTACCATTGCTCGTGGATGGATCGCCCTTGCCAAGGGTGATGTCGCAGGAGCACTAGCGCATGTG
>JAJRZC010000333.1 GCA_024275435.1 Alphaproteobacteria bacterium | reverse complement strand
GCTGCGCCAGTTGACTTCAGAACGCGAGATAATAGTGACCTGACACGCTTTTTTTCCAGAGCTTCGCGCGGTCTTATGCGACTTGATGTCGTTGTGAAAGAATGGATCGGTTTGGTTGTTTATTGGGCCAGCGGCAGAACAACCGAGATCTTTCCATCCCCCCAAGTGCCATCAATTTAAGCACACACAACACTAAACACGTGACACTTGAAGAAACATGGGACGTTTGAAATGATTGGGTGTCACCGTGGAGTAGGAGTTTCTTTGAAATTTTTTGGCTGAAGTTCCGCTTCAAGGTCAAACGTTTTACAGCCCCTGGCTGCCAGTTGAGCATTTTGTCTGCGCAACTGTTCGATGTCCCTGGCGTAGTCCCCATCCGGATCAAGACCGCGCGTGGTCCCACCAAAAAGGCTTTTCGCCATGCCCTGGAGCGTGTGAGATACATCAGATGTTTTGGGTGATTGCTTGTAGTTCCTGATCTGCATAATACGGATCTGCATGCGCCCCGTCATCTTGCCACAATCAATGTTACCTGCCTGGGCTGCAGTAGAAACAGATCCGGTCTCCGTGAGAGAAAGTTTTGGGGCCGGGCTACTGGCGCAACTTCCAAGACCCAATGCCAAAACCACCACTAACCCGCTTGCCAAAGAGACTGGCACTTTTTTCTGCGTTCCTGGTGTAAAAGAACCAAGTTTTCCAGATTTCTGAAATTTGTCAGTCATTAAGCTTCTAAGATCCAAGAACGCGATACAAGTCATTCAGTTATCAGTTTGATGCAGGCCGATGTAAGGCGAGAATTCACCAAGAATCCAGCAAACTAGAAGAAAACTCATTTCATCGAACTCTCAAGAACTGTTACCAACAGATATGTTCAGAAAGTTTAAAAAGAATAATGCACAAGATTCGCATATCTGACACACACAAAATGTCACGCACTGAGCTCACATTCGTGTGCAAGTTAAAAGATGCCTAGCAAGCGTGCTTGCGCAAATGGAGCCAACCCGTTACGCAGACTATCAATAGTAAGAGATGCAACCCCATCCATAGAACTTTGGAAAACATAACAGATCATGATTTTTAAAGCCGAGATTAGCGATTTCACCTGGCTTCGGATATTTGGCCTAAGCCTGTTGGGCCTGGCTCTTGCTCCCGGCGCCCTGGCTGAACAACTGCGCCCCACTCAGCTGAAATGTGAGTTCACCTCAGGCACGGCAACAACTTTTGAGGCAGGAAAATTCCACTCAACCAAGCCAAAATCTCTTGCCTTCGAGATATCCTCGATCAATCTCGAAAAACAATCTGCAGCTCTTTCAACGAAGGGCGGCAAAGCACCCGGTCAACTCAAAATCGTTCGCGCAATCAATGCCAATCATTTTATCGAGATTGTCAACGAGGGCTATCTCAATTTGACCACGATCTACGATATCGACCCCAAAAGCGGCAAATACCCTGCCGTACACTCGCGCCATCTTGGCATTCTCGGTCAGCCGATATTTGCGCAATACACTGGATTTTGTTCACCCAAACCTTAAACAGTTTAGGCAAGCAGCACGAGCATGACTGTTCATATCCTGAAGCTCTGTGTTGGCGTTGACAGTGTCGAAGACTTGAAAGCATTTCAAAGTCAACGACTCGCGGCGCTCGCAAAAGAAAACAAGATTAAAAAACTGGTGCACAAAACCCGCCAGATGCCAAAACGAATCGAACAGTTGCAAGACGGCGGTTCCATCTACTGGGTGATCAAGGGCGCCATTCTGGTTCGTCAGACCTTACTTTCTATTGAGCAGGGCTTGACCAAAGATGGGCGTAGCTGCTGTGAATTATCATTGGATCCAAACTTAGTTCTCGTTCACCCTTCACCGCGACGCCCATTTCAAGGTTGGCGCTACTTAAAAAGTGAAGACGCCCCACCAGATCTAAGTCAAACTGCCGCCGAAGCTATGACAAGGATGCCCGAAGACATGCGCCGAAAACTTCAAGAGCTGGCGCTAATTTGAACAAAGAATATAAAATGCGATGACCCCTTCCTCCAGGTACTTATCTTTAATTGTTCAAGGTCTGGAAGACAGTACGCCATTTACGGGTCCCGAAGCCATTGAGCGCGCGCAACGCCGGGCATTTAAGGCGCGCCTGGGCGCAAACGAGAATGGCTTTGGCCCTTCCCCACATGCCATTACAGCAATGCAGCAAGCAGCCGTTGAAAACTGGAAATATGGTGACCCTGACAACGCCGAGTTGATACAAGCCATTGCTCATCACCATAAGGTTCCAGCTGAAAACATTGTCATAGGCGAAGGTATCGACGGTCTTCTCGGATTAGCATTGAAAGCCATAATAGATCCTGGCGATATGGTTGTTACGTCCAACGGTACTTATCCCACCTTTAACGGGCACGTAGCGTGTCACGCCGGCCGTCTCTCCATGGTCAATTACCGCGATGATAAAGAAGACCTGCAAGCCCTGAGCGATCAAGCAAAGCGGCAGCAGGCGAAAGTCGTCTACGTCACAAACCCCGATAACCCTATGGGTTCAACCTGGAGCGCGGATGATCTGAAATCCTTCACGCAAACACTCCCCTCCCACACAGTGCTGTTTCTTGATGAAGCTTATTGCGAACTTGCTCCTCCAGGAACCGTGCCACCTCTTGATCCGCAAAACCCGCGTGTGCTTCGATTTAGAACATTCTCAAAAGCTTATGCTTTGGCGGGGGCGAGGGTCGGTTATGTGATCGCGCATAAAATACTGGTCAAAGCCATAAACAAGGTTCGCAATCAGTATGGGATCAATCGTGTCGGCCAGATCGGTGCACTTGCAGCCCTCAAAGACCAAACCTACCTGAGCAACGTCACAGCCAAGATCATTGACGCACGCGAGCGACTTGCGCACATAGCCCTTGAGAATGACTTGCAGCCCCTCGTCTCGGGGGCGAATTTTGTCACCATGGATTGCCGACAAGATGGAGCCTTCGCCAAGCGCGTTCTTTCAGAACTCTTAAAGCGTGATGTCTTCATCAGAATGCCCACTGTCGCGCCACTAGACCGTTGCATTCGCGTAAGCACCGGACCCAAACAAGATCTCGATATTTTCCAAGAGGCTCTGCCAGAAGCTCTTAAAGCTGCCCGGAAATGATCCAAGGTATCTCAAGGTATCTGCAGTCAGAGATTAACTATGCAAGACAAGAGTCCTAATCTTTCCGCATTAGCTTGTTAGTCACCGCACAGCCATCTACAACAAATGGCGGCTCTCAGCTTACCAACACGACGTTGAGCTGGGGAGAGTAGGAAATGTCAAAAGGAATGCAAGACATGTGGAAGGGTGGCAAGAGAACGGCTCAGCAGGCAATGGATGATTCACTGGAGACCGCTCAAGGGTCACGCTTCAGTGGCAGTTTGTTCGCCACCATCATATCCGCCGCTGCGCTTTTGTTTTCAGGTTATAGTTTTTATGAGTCTGTTTTGCGTGCGCCATCAATCGCCGTATATGTCCCCCCGCAAATTGACTACATCGACCCAGACCGGCCAGACAGTCCCTTTGAGGTTTTCATACTTCCCGTGACATTGGCAAATGACGGAGCGCGTTCTGGAACGGTTTTGTCCATCGACCTTGAAATCACCAATCCTCGAACCACTGAAAGCAAAATGTTTTATGCAGCCCAGAAGGGCTCCTATGGCACGCAGCCAAGCATGCCATTCGCGCCCGTCTCCCTTTCAGGTAAAGCATCCTTCTCCACAGCCTTGCAATTCTTTCCCCGCAGAGGTGAAAAAGTGGCACGCATACTCGATCTGGAGCCGGGAAACTACAAATTCAAGTTGACTCTTAATACCGCCGCAGCTGGCGGCGATACGTTGTTTGGCGCAAAGAAGCAGGTCAAGCCTCTGGAATTCGAAATGCAGGCTGGAAAAATGGACTACCGCTTTTTCACCAACAACAATACTATGGAGTTGTGGGACGACGACTACCAACCAGCGGCAAGCCAATAAGAGCAAAAATCTGGATGCTACAAATAATTCTCATCCAGTCGCTGCAAAATACCTGGTAAGGCTTCGGGCAGGTCTTCTGCAATAAGACCGCGCCCAAGCCGCTGGCCACATGCACCATGAAACCATACCGCTGCGCTGGCTGCTTCAAACGCGGGCATGCCTTGCGCCAACAAACCACCAATCATGCCTGCCAGAACATCCCCCGAACCCGCAGTGGCCAACCAGGGTGGCGCATTGTTGTTAATACTCGCACGGCCATCAGGATGGGCAACAACCGTGTCAGGACCTTTCAAGACAACAACGCTTGAAAATCTTTTTGCACAATTTCTCGCACGATCAAGTTTTGATCCAAATTCAGTTTTGTTGACATCGGGGCAAAGTCGCGCGAATTCCCCCTCATGCGGTGTGAGTACCACAGGGCGCTTGTACAGCGGCAAAGCGGTGATAGCCGCAACCAATTCTTCCCCGCGCCCCTCAAACGAACTTAGCGCATCCGCATCAAGAACAGTTCCCGCGCCACTTTTCAAAACTGCAGCAACCTTGTCGCGTGTCTGCCGACCAACACCCATGCCAGGCCCGATGATGACGGCGTTCTTGCGACGATCCTCTAAGATCTCGGTCAATCCCCCCACACCCTCAAAGGGCGCCAGCATAATGGTAGTTAGATGTGCACCATTGATGCTAACAGCTTCCTGTGGACAGGCCACACTGACGAGCCCTGCACCAACCCGAAGCGCACCGCGGGCAGCTAGCCGCGCGGCCCCCGTAGCGTGCGCCGGTCCCGACACGGCAACCGCATGGCCGTGTTTGTATTTGTGTGTGGTGGGCTCCGCTGTAGGAAATTTATCCAGCCAAAGCTGAGGCGCATTAATGAACGTATTCACACCACCTACCGAAGAGCCTTCAATTCGATTCAAAACATTTTCTGGAATACCAATATCAGCAAGGATCGTTTCCCCGCACAAACCCGCTCCCGGATATAGGAGATGTCCTGGCTTTTTTCGAAAAAACGTGACCGTTCCATTGGCGACAATAGCTAAGCCTAAAACCAGCCCCGTAGAGCCATTAACCCCGGAAGGAACATCAACCGCGAGCACTTGAGCCGGTGATTTGTTGACAGCCTCGATGATTTGAGCACCTTCCCACGCGTCAGACAGAGGCCGGCTTAAACCCGCGCCAAAAAGTGCATCAATGATCAAATCAGCATCTTCGACAACTCCTGGAATAAACTGATGCATTTCACCATTCCAGCGCGTCGCCATTATCAAGGCATCCCCTTTGAGCGAATCGAGGCTGACACTCAAGGCAAGCCGAACATTAAAGCCGGCAGTATTTAGCTGGCGGGCCGATACACAACCGTCTCCACCGTTATTTCCCGGCCCACAAAGCACGACGATGTTTGAACCAGGAGCAACCATAACCCTCGCTTGAGAGGCCACAGCAGAGCCAGCATTTTCCATCAATTCGAGGCTGGAGACACCCGCCTCCACTGCTAAACGGTCAGCCCTGCCCATTTGCTCATTGGTGAGAAGTTCAATCCGCATCCTATTATCTCTTGCGTTTGGCTAGGCATCAGATTTCCAATCATCACGAAGTCATGAAAATCTAAAACAGTTTGGGATGTTCACCTGGAAAGATCTTAGATATGTATCAATCCCAAGTTTCATGTTGCGCTACTTCCCCTTGCGCAACTGCATTATTATGTAGCTCGTTTTTCGCTGCTCCGATTCAGGAGTTTCCCAAATCATACAATCAGTGTTATCTGCGAGGGCCTGCAAATTGGGCAGTTTGTCTGAAAAGCAGGCAGTATTGACAACTCTAGAAGCCGGCGCGCTCGGTCAACATAAGCTATCGTATTGAAAACGCTAGGTCTTGTTAACCAAATGATATTTGGCACGCCTCGTGCTAACCATAACTATATCCCGCACGTGAGCGGCCTCACAAAGGCGCACACGTGAGTTGCTGTGAAATAAATCTCTCGGCACACAGTGATGAGGAGGTCCAAGGAAACAAATGAAAAAAATTGAAGCCATCATCAAACCTTTTAAGCTCGATGAAGTGAAAGAAGCCCTGCAGGAAAACGGTCTCCAGGGGATCACTGTCGTTGAAGCAAAGGGATTTGGGCGCCAAAAGGGCCATACCGAGCTCTACCGTGGGGCCGAATACGTCGTGGATTTCCTCCCTAAAGTAAAAGTTGAGCTGGTAGTAGCCGACGAAATGCTAGACAAAGCTATTGAAGCAATTCAAAAAGCAGCACAAACGGGGCGCATAGGCGATGGGAAGATATTTATCTCCTCTGTCGAAGACGCAATCCGGATACGCACCGGAGAAACCGGCAACGAAGCCATCTAATAATAATTACCCAACGTGAGGCTACTGACGGTCGCGCGTTGAGCCAGAAGAGACAGTACGCAACGAGTTGTTGTTTGGAACAGGGGAGTTCTCATGAAGACTGCTAGTGACATCATCCAGTTGATCAAGGATAAAGACGTAAAATTCGTGGATTTTCGTTTCTCGGACACACGCGGGAAAATGCAACATGTCACGGCCGATGCCGGGTGCATCAATGAAGAGATGCTCGAAGAGGGCTACGCATTTGACGGCTCATCCATCGCCGGATGGAAGACCATTGAAGCATCCGACATGCTGCTGGTCGCAGAGCCCGCCTCCGCACACATCGATCCATTTTTTGCGCAAACGACACTCGCTTTGTTTTGCGATGTAAGAGAGCCATCAACAGGACAAGCCTACGAGCGTGACCCACGCTCAATCGCCAGTAAGGCTGAAGCTTATCTCGCCAGTACCGGTGTAGGCGATACGGCCTATTTCGGTCCTGAAGCAGAATTCTTCATGTTCGATGATGTTCGGTTTTCCACCGACCCATACAATACGGGTTTTCGCGTTGATAGCTCCGAATTGCCTTCAAATTCAAACACCGAATATGAAATGGGCAACCTTGCCCATCGCCCACGGGTGAAAGGCGGCTACTTTCCTGTTCCACCAATCGACAGCGCACAGGACATCCGTTCCGAAATGCTGTCAGTTATGGCTGAAATGGGTGTTGGCGTAGAAAAGCATCACCACGAAGTTGGCTCATCCCAACATGAGCTTGGTATCAAGTTTGGCAAACTTGTCACCATGGGTGACCACCTGCAGATTTACAAATATGCAATCCATAATGTTGCCCAGGCCTACGGCAAATCCGCCACGTTCATGCCAAAGCCAGTGTTTGGCGACAACGGATCGGGTATGCACGTTCATCAATCCATCTGGAAGGATGGCCAGCCGGTATTTGCCGGCAACCAGTACGCTGATCTCTCTGAATCCTGCCTGCACTACATCGGCGGTATTCTCAAACACGCTCATGCACTCAATGCTTTTGGAAACGCTTCCACGAACTCCTATAAGCGCCTGGTTCCGGGCTATGAAGCACCGGTGCTTCTGGCATATTCGGCACGCAACCGTTCAGCCGCATGTCGCGTTCCCTACGCCACCTCACCAAAGGCAAAGCGTTTCGAAGTACGTTTCCCTGATCCAACTGCCAATCCATACCTCTTGTTCTCAGCCTTGTTGATGGCTGGTCTGGACGGAATCCTCAACAAGATTGACCCAGGCCCTGCCATGGATAAGAACCTGTACGATCTTCCCCCCGAGGAACTCTCCAGTATCCCAACAGTAGCTGGATCGTTGCGTGAGGCACTGGAAGGTCTCGACAAGGACCGCGCGTTCTTGAAAATGGGAGGTGTTTTCACCGACGACACCATCGACGCCTACATCGAATTGAAGATGGAAGAGGTTGAACGGATTGACCTGATGCCTAATCCGGTTGAGTTCGATCTTTATTATTCAGTTTAATCAAGGTTGTGAGAGTAGAACTTATCTCTCACTCTAAAGTTGACGCATAAGCGAAAGGCCCGGGAGTTCTCCCGGGCCTTTTATTTTTCCGACAAGAATTTTAAGGGACCGCCGTTGAGAGCTTAGTAATAAATTACAATGGCAATCAAAACGATTGCGACAGCCAGATACCCGAAGTTATCGGAATTATCCACCAGCCAGGCGGCTAGGCGTCGCGGAATACGTGACCATTCCATGCTGGCAAGGTTGGTGAGCAAAGCTCCCAGTATGATTCCCATCAACAACGACAGCGAGTCGATTTTAAATCCGGTTTCTGACCCTTGGTTGCCAATGAACTGCGAAACCGAATGCGACATCGTCGTTGCCAGAACAGCCCCAGCAATGAGCCCAAGTGCAATAATCGAAAAGAAACCCGTAAACGTCCGCATATCCAAACCTCGTTTAAGAACGCTTATGCTGACACCTAAGGAATCAGGCAAGCCGATCCTTAACTCAAGACATCATTATGGACCTTCTTTTGAAACGTCTGGTTAACCAGCTTGAAGCCCGTGCAGGATCTTAAATTCTGGAAGCAGCCCAGGAAGAGAAAAATGAAAATTGTGAATTGACAATCATGTCTCACAAGCGCACAATCCAAGTATTAAATGAAGGAGGTCTAAGAAAATGTCTCCACCAGCTAGTAAGTAGAGTCCAAGCAAGTTTGCTTAGTAGCATATTTGTCGACTTAAAAAGAGCTTACATTTTAAATTACTTGCCTGCACTGAAAATATACTAAGGTTTGCGCTGCTTTTGGCAGTCGATAACGGATGGTCCGATCGATAGTGCGCGCTAAACTTAAATGTGCTGCACCCCTAAGTGGAGCAACTTGAAGTATATCTAGGTTCGGGATTACCAGATGACAAAGGTTGCTGGGCAACAAGGAGAGATAAAACGCTCAACCACTGTATACGGATCAATCAAAAGCCGTGTCGTGAAGGAAGCTTCAGACAAAGGCTAGGGTCCTGAGTAAACGAGCTATCAACTCTCACAAATCATATCGCCCACACAAAACATCCGGCGAACCTGACAGAACCGAAAAAGTTCTGTTGGGTTTCGTCGTTTTTAGATCAAGTGCGCGAAGAAGGGCAATTTAGATTGAAGAAGAGCAATCTGGATTTAAGAATACCGCCGATTTGAGTCCGCCACAGCATCAAACGGAACAAGTAGCGGTCCTTCTTTGCTGATCAGTACAATGTCCCACAGCACAAACAGCTTTAACTTTTCAATGGCATCTCCAATGACTTTCATTTAGGTAGGCTTGCGCCACTGAGACTTTGTAAGCTCACCATCAAGAGGAGCCACAATGCTGTATCTGGCCGTCAAAGCGCTTCTATCAGGCATCATAATTGCCATCGTGTCAGAAGTGGCCAAGAGGAGCCCGGGACTGGGAGCCCTGATCGCCTCGTTACCACTTGTCTCCATACTGGCAATGATCTGGCTTTGGCGTGATACCTCAGACAGCACGCGCATCGCGTCACATTCAGAGGCGACTTTCTGGTTGGTCCTGCCCACATTGCCGATGTTTCTGGTTCTCCCCTGGCTCCTCCGGCAAGGGGTGAATTTCTGGGTGGCACTTAGCCTGTCTTGTGCGTTGACCGCCACTCTATACCTGCTCAGCTTATGGCTCCTGCCGAAGCTGGGCATCAATATATTGACCACCACTCCTGGTGATCCGCCAGCCCACCGTTAAAACCCGGTCTAGTTCAAAGCAGAGGTCAACAGGATCATGGGTTTCGTGAGCGAGTACGATTTTGGAAAACGATCCGCGACCCCGCGTTTTGTATCCTGACAGGCACCCACGCAATCAAGAACTACGCCAGTAAACCATCACATCCTGACCGAGCCCCAGTTTCGAGATCAAAGAGGCATCTAAGGGTATGAGTCGGATAGGGCGGGTCTGGGTTCTTCGGTTGACCTCGGGCAAGAGAGTCCGAACACGCGCCTGTCCAAGTTTGCGCCCGTTGACGTGAAACGAGAATTCTTGAGCAGATAAAAACTCATCCGATTGTTGAACCGGGATATCGATTTCGATTTCAAAAGACGTATCATCAATCATATCCAAGATATGTGGCTCTTCCTCCGTAACAAAACTTCCCTCCTGGGCCGAAAGGCGTCGGACAATCCCACCATAGGCCGCACGTATTGTTGAGAGTTTGATGTCCAGTTCCTTGCGCTTCAAATTGGCTTTCCGTCTTTCCACTTCAGCCGCGGCTTGCGCTCTATTGGCAATGGCGATTTGTAGGCTGAGAAACGCGTCATCATATCTGCTTTTATTAAACGCTGCGGATTGTTTCAGGTTCTTCTGGCGTTCAAAGATGTTCTTCGCCAGCGCCTGCTCCGACATGCTCACCGTTGCTCTCGCTTGCGCCACATCAAGTTCACTGCGCAACACCACGAGGTCCTGTTCCAGTTGAGAAGTATCGAGAATAGCCAGAACATCACCGCGCTCAATGCGTTGTCCGACCCACACTTTCATTGACTTAACAAGACCCGGAACCTGTGTTGAGATCCTGCCCGCCCGAGAGGCGACGATCCTGCCGGTAATTCCCTTGCTTCTTTCATCAAGTATGGGCTCGCCTAGCACCACTGAAGTGGGTAGGCATGCGCCCGATAAAAATATGATCCCCACAAGCAAACGCGTGGATATATATCCCAATACCGTAAAATTACAAAAACGCGTCACATCAAAATAAGTCATAACAACCTGTATATTTATCCCCATGATACGCTGCAGTACCCTATGGCTTTTGTCCACCAAAGGTGGACTACTCGCCAGCCTCAGGTGTTAAAGAGCCCACGCCCAAATGGTTCTGTGCCGCTTGTTTCCTTTGCTTGTCATCAGAGTGGACGAGACGATAGAGTGCCGGCAACACAAGCAATGTAAGTATTGTCGAAGATATAATTCCACCAATAACGACAGTGGCCAGCGGCCTTTGAACTTCCGCTCCCGTGCCCACATTTAGCGCCATGGGTACAAAGCCGAGACTGGCAACTAAGGCGGTCATCAAGACCGGTCGCAAGCGTATCAAGGCACCTTCGCGAATTGCATCCTCTAGCGCCGCGCCTTTTGCCTTCAGGTTTTGAATGAACGACAGCATAACGACTCCATTCAAAACGGCGACTCCAGACAGGGCAATAAAACCAACGGCTGCTGAGATGGAAAAGGGAAGATCACGCAATAACAAGGCGGCAATACCTCCCGTAAGCGCCATTGGCACACCTGTAAAAACGATCGCCGAATCCTTCACCGATCCAAACAGCATGAACAGCAAGGCAAAGATCAAGAGCATTGCAGCAGGTATCACAAGACTCAAACGATAACTAGCCGAGATAAGGTGTTCGAAAGTACCACCATAATTGATCCAGTATCCCGGCGGTGTTTCAACTTCAGCCTGAATTGCCCGCTTAACATCTTGAACAAACGAACCTAGGTCACGGTCACGAACATTCGCTGTAATGACCACACGGCGTTTGCCGTTTTCACGGCTGATTTGGTTGGGGCCGATGGTTGTTTCGATAGTTGCAACTTCCGACAGCGGTACAAAAGCTGGACCAAGTTTGTTCTGGTTCCGCATGGCGGCAGGGAGCGGAATGGGTAGTCGACGAATGGCTGGTAAATTGTCACGCAGGGTATCGGGCAAGCGCACGACAATATCAAAGCGCCGATCACCTTGAAACATTTGCCCCACGGCTTTGCCGCCAATGGAAGCCGAGATCACATCTTGCACATCTTTGATGCTTAATCCGTAACGGGCAAGGGC
>JAJRZC010000332.1 GCA_024275435.1 Alphaproteobacteria bacterium | reverse complement strand
GTCTGCGAGACCTTTACGCGCTCCATGGGTCGAGTTGAAGTATTCGAGAACCGACAGGCCTTCCTTAAAGTTGGATAAGATCGGTGTCTCGATGATTTCGCCGGAAGGTTTGGTCATCAGGCCGCGCATGGCTGCCAGCTGACGCATCTGGGTGGGCGATCCACGAGCACCGGAATGGCTCATCATGTAAACGGAATTGATGGGTTTTTGGCGCCCTGTTTTCTTGTCTATCTCCACTGCGGAAATACGATCCATCATTTCCTTGGCGATCTTGTCGGTGCACTTGGACCAAGCATCGACCACCTTATTGTACTTTTCGAGCTGCGTGATGAGGCCGTCGTTGTATTGCTGCTCAAACTCCAGGACCATTTCCGTGGTTTCATCGACGATCTTTTGTTTCGTGTCAGGGATCACCATGTCATCCTTGCCGAAGGAAATACCGGCCTTGAAGGCATGATGGAAGCCAAGCGCCATGATCCGATCACAGAACATGACCGTTTCTTTCTGACCGCAGTCGCGATAGACTGCATCAATCAATCCGGAAATGGCTTTCTTCGTTAGAAGTGTGTTGATGAGATCAAAAGTCACTTCGGCTCGGCGGGGCAAAAGCTCGCCCAGTAAAATGCGTCCAGGGGTCGTTTCGTGCATCGTAGCCTTGCGGTTGCCTTCTTCATCAACGGAGACGAAACGGCCTTTCACCTTGGCGTGTAAGGAGACTACACCGGTATCAAGAGCATGACGCACCTCGTCAGGTGATCCGAACACCATACCTTCACCGGGTTCTTTATCGGCGATGATTGACAGGTAATAAAGTCCAAGAATGATATCTTGTGATGGCACGATGATCGGCAGACCATTTGCGGGGTGCAAGATGTTATTGGTGGACATCATGAGCACGCGCGCTTCGAGCTGCGCTTCGAGCGAGAGGGGGACGTGAACCGCCATCTGGTCGCCGTCAAAGTCGGCGTTGAATGCAGCACAAACCAATGGGTGAAGTTGGATCGCCTTGCCTTCAATGAGCATCGGTTCAAAAGCCTGGATACCAAGGCGATGAAGTGTGGGGGCACGGTTGAGCATGACGGGATGCTCGCGGATAACCTCATCGAGAACGTCCCAGACTTCAGGGCGCTCTTTTTCGACAAGCTTCTTGGCCTGCTTCACGGTCGCTGCTTGGCCGAGTGTCTGAAGCCGCGAATAGATGAACGGTTTGAAAAGCTCAAGAGCCATCTTTTTTGGAAGACCACACTGGTGTAATTTCAATTCCGGTCCGACAACGATGACAGAGCGGCCGGAATAATCCACTCGCTTACCAAGAAGGTTCTGGCGGAATCGGCCCTGCTTGCCCTTGAGCATGTCAGCGAGAGATTTCAGGGGACGTTTGTTGGCACCTGTGATTACCCGTCCGCGACGGCCGTTATCAAACAGAGCGTCCACGGCTTCTTGTAACATTCTTTTTTCGTTGCGAATGATGATGTCGGGTGCGCGCAATTCCATCAAGCGCTTTAGGCGGTTGTTGCGATTGATGACGCGGCGATAGAGATCATTCAAGTCTGAAGTTGCGAAACGACCGCCATCAAGGGGAACCAGCGGTCGCAGCTCTGGCGGGATGACAGGAACCACCGTTAAGATCATCCACTCGGGACGGTTGCCGCTTTCGATAAAGGCTTCGATTACCTTGAGGCGCTTGCCAAGTTTCTTGGGCTTTAATTCGGTTGTGGCTTCTGAAATTTCCTGACGCAGATCTTCCGAGATTTTATGCAAGTCCATGGAAGAGAGGATTTCGCGAATCGCCTCGGCTCCGATACCGGCTGTAAAGCTGTCACGTCCGTATTCGTCTAGAGCCTGCTCATGCTGCTCTTCCGTCAGAAGCTGCTTTTCCTTAAACGGGGTGATGCCTGGCTCAATGACGATGAAATTTTCAAAGTAGAGTACGCGTTCCAGATCCTTAAGCGGCATATCGAGCATCAGACCGATGCGCGATGGCAGGGATTTAAGAAACCAGATGTGGGCGACAGGAGCGGCGAGTTCGATGTGCCCCATGCGCTCGCGGCGTACTTTTGCCAGCGTGACTTCAACGCCGCATTTTTCGCAAATGAGGCCCTTATATTTCATGCGCTTATATTTTCCGCACAGGCATTCATAGTCCTTGATTGGACCAAAAATACGGGCGCAGAAAAGACCGTCGCGCTCTGGCTTGAAGGTACGGTAGTTAATGGTTTCTGGCTTTTTGATTTCACCAAACGACCATGACAAAATGTCGTCCGGGCTGGCGATGGAGATCTTGATCTGGTCGAACGTCTGCACGGGTTGCTGGTTCTTGAAGATGTTGGTGATCTCGTTCATCGGCTCTCTCCTAGGATGGTGCGGCGCCAACCTCACCCGTTCTAACGGAAATCTATAAATTCCCACGACTAGCGCATGTCGCGGGCCTTGTTGTTTGTCGATTGCAGACGTGTCGTTGCGTTGGTCTGACGTCCCGTTTTCGGGTGCTAAGTCTGCTTAAAGTTCTATCTTCGGCTTTTGATTTTACCCACTGGCTCAAATGATATTATGCCAGCGGGTAAAACCTTGGGCCGTGGGGCTCTACTCTGCTGCGGGTGGAAGTTGCGGTGTTTTTTCGTCCTCAGCTTCCTGCTCTGTGTCTAAAACATTCGAATTTTGTAGCTCAACATTCAAACCCAAGGCTCGCATTTCCTTGACCAGAACGTTGAAGCTTTCCGGTACGCCGGCTTCAAACGCATCATCACCCCGGACAATTGACTCGTAGACCTTGGTGCGGCCGGCGACGTCATCGGATTTCACCGTAAGCATCTCCTGCAAGGTGTAGGCTGCTCCGTAGGCTTCTAGTGCCCACACCTCCATTTCACCGAAACGCTGTCCGCCAAACTGTGCCTTTCCGCCCAGCGGTTGCTGGGTGACAAGCGAGTAAGGACCAATAGAGCGGGCATGGATCTTGTCATCGACCAAGTGATGCAGTTTCAAGATATACTTGTAACCAACCGTTACCTTGCGATCGAACTGCTCACCGGTGCGGCCGTCTTGCAGATATACCTGACCTGAGGTGTCGAACCCGGCTGCTTCAAGCATATCGTTGACGTCTTCTTCGTGAGCTCCATCGAATACTGGAGTCGCGATGGGTACTCCGGAGCGAAGCTGCTCAGCCAGAGCAATCGTTGTTTCATCGGTTGGAGTGACGTTGTTCGTCAGGTCAGAACCGTAGATCGTTTCCAGCTGTTTCTTGACGGGTCCGAGATTGCCTGAGGTGTGGTATTCCTCCAGGGCTTTATCTATGGCGCGTCCCAGCCCGCGACAGGCCCAACCCATATGGGTTTCGAGAATTTGACCGACGTTCATGCGTGAAGGCACACCGAGCGGATTAAGGACAACGTCTACGGGTGTTCCATCCTCAAGGAACGGCATGTCCTCTTGGGGAACAATCATTGAGACAACACCCTTGTTGCCGTGGCGTCCGGCCATCTTATCACCTGGCTGGATTTTGCGTTTCACAGCCACGAAGACCTTGACCATCTTCATGACGCCAGGGGGCATCTCATCGCCACGTTGCAGTTTTTCAACTTTATCGACAAAGCGACGCTCCAGGCTCTTCTTTGCGTCTTCGTACTGCTTGTTGATGGCTTCAACTTCACCTTGGGCGGTGTCATCCGCCAAGCCAATTTCCCACCAGTTGGAACGCGGGATGTCTTTCAATATTGCTTCGTCTATCTTGGTTCCCCTGCGCGCCCCTTGAGGACCCTTGGCCACTTCCTTGCCCATGAGGACATCTTTGAGACGTGCATAAACGTTGCGATCAAGGATCTGGAGTTCGTCGTCACGGTCTTTCGCAAGCCGCTCGATCTCCTCACGCTCGATTGCCATGGCGCGCTCGTCTTTTTCGACACCGTGGCGGTTGAAAACGCGAACCTCGACGACAGTTCCTGAAACACCTGGTGGCAGACGCATGGATGTGTCGCGAACGTCGGAAGCCTTTTCACCAAAAATCGCCCGCAAGAGTTTTTCTTCCGGAGTCATGGGGCTTTCGCCCTTTGGCGTGATTTTACCCACCAGAATATCACCGGGATGCACCTCTGCGCCGATGTAAACGATCCCAGCTTCGTCAAGGTTCCTCAGAGCTTCTTCGGATACATTGGGAATATCACGGGTGATCTCTTCAGGGCCGAGCTTGGTGTCGCGAGCCATAACCTCAAATTCATCGAGATGGATCGAGGTGAACACATCATCGGAGACAACACGTTCCGACATGAGGATCGAGTCCTCGAAGTTGTAGCCCATCCAAGGCATGAACGCGACGAGGACGTTTTTACCCAGCGCCAGATCGCCCAGATCGGTGGAAGGACCGTCTCCGATAATTTCTCCTTCGCGCACTCTGTCACCGACGATCACAAGAGGACGTTGGTTGATACAGGTGCTTTGATTGGAGCGTTGGAACTTGCGCAGGCGATAAATATCGACGCCCGGTTTCGAGGGGTCGGTTTCTTCGGTGGCGCGAACAACGATACGGGTTGCATCGACCTGATCCACGATACCGGTGCGACGTGCTACGATTGCGGCGCCTGAATCACGCGCGACCACTTCTTCCATGCCAGTGCCAACAAGAGGTGCTTCGGCCTTGACGAGGGGAACGGCTTGGCGTTGCATGTTCGAGCCCATAAGAGCGCGGTTGGCGTCGTCGTTTTCCAGGAACGGAATGAGAGCGGCTGCAACGGAGACCAACTGCTTAGGCGAAACGTCAATAAGGTCGACTTTTTCACGCGGCTCCAGCAACACATCGCCCTGGTAGCGGCAGGTTACCAAATCTTCGACCAGATTGCCTTCTTCGTTCACTTGTGCATTCGCCTGGGCTACGTGGTGGCGCATTTCCTCCATGGCGGAGAGGTAGGTCACTTCATCGGTGACCTTGCCGTTTACAACCTTGCGGTAGGGGCTTTCGATAAACCCATACTTGTTGACGCGTGCAAAGGTCGCCAACGAGTTGATCAATCCGATGTTTGGTCCTTCAGGGGTTTCAATGGGACAGATCCGACCATAATGGGTTGGATGGACGTCGCGCACCTCGAAGCCGGCTCGTTCACGAGTAAGACCACCTGGGCCCAATGCGGACAAGCGTCGCTTATGGGTGATTTCAGACAAGGGGTTTGTCTGATCCATAAACTGCGAAAGCTGTGAGGAACCGAAAAATTCACGTACAGCGGCAGCGGCGGGTTTAGCGTTGATGAGGTCTTGCGGCATTACCGTGTCGATATCAACGGAGCTCATGCGCTCCTTGATGGCGCGTTCCATACGCAGCAGCCCGACACGGTACTGGTTTTCCATTAACTCGCCAACAGAGCGAACACGGCGGTTTCCAAGGTGGTCGATGTCGTCGATCCCACCTTTGCCGTCACGCAGGTTTACGAGGGTGCGCACCACGCCGAGAATATCTTGCGGGCGAAGCACACGAACAGTGTCCTCTGCCGGTTCAAAATCATCCAGTTCCAAAAGGCGCATGTTCATTTTTACACGGCCGACCGCAGAAAGATCATAACGTTCTGGGTCGAAAAACAGGCTGTGGAATAGTTTTGTCGCAGCTTCAACGGTAGGTGGCTCACCTGGGCGCATCACCCGGTAGATGTCCATCAATGCGGTGTCTTGCCCAGAGTTTTTATCGATGGCCAAGGTGTTGCGAATGAACGCACCGACATTGACGTGATCAATGTCGAGAATCTGGAAAGTCTTGAGTTTCAGATCCTTGAAATGGGCCAGCAGTTCTTCGTTCAGCTCTTCGCCGGCTTCAGCGTAGATCTGCCCTGTATCCATATTGACAATATCTTCAGCCAGGTAGCGTCCGGTTAACTCCTCGAAGGAGACAAGAATTTCCTTCAAGCCGGATTCGGCAAGCTCGCGGGCACGACGGGCCGTGACCTTTTCACCGGCTTTGAGCAAGACTTCGCCGGTCTTGCTATCCATGAAATCCGAGGAAGGTGTCAGACCACGAAACTTCTTCTGATCGAACGGGATTTTCCAACCGCGCTTGCTGTCCTTCACAACGATCTGATCATAAAACGTGTCGAGGATCATTTCGTCTGTGAGGCCCAGTGCGTAGAGCAAAGTTGTCACCGGGATCTTTCGACGACGGTCTATGCGCACATGAACGATGTCCTTGGCGTCAAATTCAAAGTCGAGCCAGGAGCCGCGATAAGGGATGATGCGGGCAGCAAACAGCAATTTGCCGGAGGCGTGGGTGCGGCCACGGTCATGATCGAAGAACACACCTGGTGAGCGGTGCATCTGAGATACAATAACACGCTCGGTGCCGTTGATGACGAAGGTGCCGTTTTGCGTCATGAGCGGCATATCGCCCATATAGACGTCCTGCTCTTTAACGTCCTTGATAGACTTCGAGCCGGTTTCTTCGTTGATATCGAATACGATCAGTCGAAGCTTGACCTTGAGCGGTGCTGAATAGGTCATATCCCGCTGCATACATTCTTCTACATCGTATTTTGATGGTTCGAAGACATAGGACACGAACTCGAGTGTTGATTTACCCGAGAAATCCGAGATCGGGAAAACTGATTTGAAAACTGCCTGGATACCAAAATCATCAGAGCGGCCCCCTTCAGGTTCTTTGACCATGAGGAAGTCATCGTATGAACTCTTTTGAACCTCAATGAGATTTGGCATTTGCGCAACTTCGCGAATGGACCCGAATACCTTCCGGATGCGCTTGCGTCCGTTGAATGCCTCAGCCATAATCGAACCCCTATCATTCTTGGGTGGGCAGCCACACCCCAACCATGTTCTTAGTCTGTGCTTCTTCGCGGGTGGCTAAACCTTGCGAGAGCGAATTTCGTGGGCCAAGTTCTTGACCCTATGTCGTTGGCCCCAGGTGCCAACCGGCGAAAGGCACTTGTGACCATGGATAACGTTGCCGAAAGACCTGACGTTACCGTTTAGGAGCATTGCTCCCATTTGAATTCAAACTGTCTTGTGGAAGTTTTAAGCACGTCGTCACATGGCGTGACTTTCGTTTTTTCTCCCACACTTGGGTTCTGTGCCGACCAAGGTATTTTACGACCTGGGGCTGAACCGTATTTTGGGCTCCGGCCACGAGTTCGTGCGGCCGGAGCACCATTGTGTCGTGTTGAGCAGCCTGAAGTTACAGGCTGCTCCTTGCATTACTTGAGTTCGACCTTGGCGCCGACATCTTCGAGTTTCTTCTTAACTGCTTCGGCTTCGTCCTTGTCGACGCCTTCCTTCACGGCCTTGCCACCGGCTTCAACCAGTTCCTTGGCTTCCTTGAGGCCAAGACCAGTGAGGGCGCGAACTTCCTTAATGACATTGATCTTCTTGTCACCAGCAGCGACAAGGATTACGTCGAATTCAGTCTGCTCTTCAGCAGCTTCGCCGCCACCTGCGGCAGGGCCGGCTACTGCGACAGCAGCGGCAGCGGACACACCCCATTTGTCTTCGAGCATTGTAGCCAACTCAGCCGCTTCCATAACTGTTAGGCTTGAGAGGTCTTCTGCAATTTTAGCAAGATCTGTCATTTTCTAGTTTCCTTCGATTTGAACCTGTTTGTGTCATGCAGCGATGTGCTGCAAATGTTGTTTTGTTAAAGCGTTCCACCATTTCGGTCTCAGCCTGCGCTTACCTTCGCCTGAAGAACACGTACGAGCTTCGCGCTTGGTTCCTTTATCGTGCGTACGACCTTTGTGGCCGGAGCATTCAAGAGGCCAATAAGCTTGGCTCTGAGTTCATCCAGGGATGGGAGGCTTGCCAGAGACTTGACCGCATTCACATCAAGAACGGTCGATCCCATCGCGCCGCCGAGAATAACGAGCTTGTCGTTTTCCTTGGCGTACTCGACTGCGATCTTCGGAACGGCAACTGGATCGTCCGCATAGGCAATACATGTGGGCCCTTTGAACAGATCCTCGATACCTGAAACCTCTGTGTCCTTAAGTGCGATTTTGGCCAGCCGGTTTTTGGCCACTTTGACCTCGCCGCCGACCGCTTTGATACGGCTGCGGAAGTCGGTCATTTGTGAAACCGTCATACCGGAATAGTGGGCGACCACGACCACGCTCGTGTTGTCGAACACGTCGTGAAGCGTGTTCACGAGCTCACTTTTCGCGGCTCTATCCACTTCGCTAACTCCATCTATATTGCGCAAAACGTCGGTCCACCATGGAACCTGGGCTTTGCGCGGGTTGCACCTTTGCTGCCTTGGGCGGGTTGCCCCGCTTTCGACAGCGCTTCCACCTGTCCTGATCCGCGCTAGAAAGGAAACGCGGGTGCGACCCAGAAGGTTCAAACCGGACGATTTAAGATCCGCCTTACAGCGAACGGGAAAATCGCTTCCGAATTGTCTCCTGTCTCATGCTGGCCCTGGGAAATGGCTTAAGCTGTAACCGATACAAAGTTTTGCGGCGATTACAGCACCAGCAGTCTCGGACGAGGTCCGACCCGGCAAATGTGAAACCACATTATTCGGTTCGGGATTTTCCCGGCCAGTTGCCCGCCCGGAAATTCAGTGTGCTTGCCTGCCGAATGGCGGGAAGCGAAAAAATTACTCATTGCTCGGCTAGGATGCCGAGGTCACACTCGATGAATCGATTTTGATACCCGGCCCCATGGTCGAGCTCAGCGCTACCTTTTTCAAGTAGGTGCCTTTGGCTCCTGTTGGGCGTGCTTTCATAACCGCATCAACAAATGCTTTGATGTTTTCGACCAAGGCTTCGTCTTCGAAGCTTGCCTTGCCGACACCAGCGTGGACGATGCCGGCCTTTTCAACGCGAAATTCGACAGAACCGCCTTTGGCGCCCTTGACCGCCTCAGCGACGTTCATGGTAACGGTGCCAACACGTGGGTTGGGCATAAGTCCGCGAGGACCGAGAACTTTACCTAAACGACCAACGAGAGCCATCATGTCGGGTGTCGCGATGCAGCGGTCAAAATTCAGGTTGCCCTTCTTGACCTCTTCGACGAGTTCCTCAGCACCTACGATATCAGCACCGGCGGCCTTCGCCTCTTCGGCCTTCTCGCCACGGGCAAAAACGGCAACGCGGCTGGTGCGCCCAGAACCATTGGGAAGCTGACATACTCCGCGCACGAGCTGATCGGCGTGTTTGGGATCGACACCGAGGTTCATTGCCAGTTCAATGGTTTCATCAAACTTGGCTTTGGCGCGTTCCTTGATCATCTTAACAGCATCTTCGATTGGGTAAGCTGCATTTGGATCAATACCATCGCGTATGGAATGCATACGCTTGCCACCATCGGCACGGGTTTTCTTGATTTCTTCTGGTGATATTTTAGCCATCGGTTACTCCACCACCTCAATGCCCATGGACCTGGCGGAACCAGCAATAATCCGAGCGCCCTGCTCGACGTCATCTGTGTTTAGATCTGCCATTTTCAATTTTGCGATGTCGCGGATTTGATCCATCGTCACTTTGGCGATGACGGTTCGCCCTGGCTCTTTCGAACCGGAACCGGGCTTACCTTTTGTTGCCAAGCCTGCCGCCTTTTTTATGTAAAAGCTTGCGGGCGGCGTCTTCATGACGAATGTGAACGACTTGTCGGCATAGACCGTGATCTTTACCGGAATCGGTGTTTCTGGCTCGATGTCCTTCGACTTGGCGTTGAAGGCCTTGCAGAACTCCATGATATTGACGCCACGCTGACCGAGCGCTGGCCCGATCGGTGGAGCTGGGTTTGCTTTACCAGCGGGCACTTGCAAGCTGATATAGCCGTCTATCTTCTTGGCCATTTTATCCCCTAAACTTCTGTGGAGCCGCTGCCGGCGCCTCCAGGGTTAGCGGTTCACGGACAGCCGCAATGTCTTGCGACCAGCCTCCCGCACGAAAAGAGCCTTCAAGATGCCAAGCATCCTTCCTGCTCAACTAGGCACCCGCATCGTCCGGCTTTCTTTTCTGAAAAGCCTGAACAGCGGATGCTATTCTTAATTGCGCTACCTGGAGAACTGGGTTTTTGGCCAGATCCTCAAGGAACGCATGTGACGGACTAGACCGCCACCTTTTCAACCTGGCCGAACTCCAGTTCCACTGGAGTTTTACGGCCAAAGATCGAGACTTCGACCTTGAGGCGGGTCCGCTCTTCGTCGACCTCTTCAACCTCACCTTGGAAAGATGCAAAGGGCCCGTCGACCACTTTGACGGCTTCTCCAATTTCGAAAGTCACTGTCGGTTTTGGCCGCTCGACACCTTCTTGCACCTGATTAAGGATCCGCATGGCTTCCTCTTCGGAAATGGGAAGAGGCTTATTGTCAGCGCCGAGAAAGCCGGTAACCTTAGGTGTGTTCTTTATCAGCAGAAAAGCCGGGTCGGACATCTGCATCTTCACCAACACGTAGCCCGGCAACAGCTTTCGTTCAGATTGAACCTTGCGGCCGCGTTTAATTTCAATCAGCTCTTCGGTCGGCACGGCGACTTCTTCAAAAGCATCGCTTAAACCCTCAGCGCTTGCGCGTTCTTTAATGGCGTCTGCCACCTTACGCTCAAAGTTTGTGTAAGCGTGCACGATGTACCAACGCTTGGCCATGGTCTTGGTCTCTATCTTGATCTGTCGGTCTACGTTCTTTGGACTGCCTGAATCAGGTCTTTACTCACGCCTGTCAGTTAACGCCCGAGCTTTAGAATGAAATTCACCAAGGTGCCCAATATTTGATCAGCGATCATGAAGAAGATCGACGCCAAAGCGACCATGATCAAAACCATAACAGTGGTGATCATCGTCTCCTTGCGGGTCGGCCAAGTCACCTTTGAGATTTCCTGACGGACTTCTTGGATAAAAACAAACGGGTTGAAGATTGCCATCGATGCCTTATTTCCCGGGGAGGACGAACCCAACGCAAATGGCCGACGCCAATTTAGCGCCGGCTATTAACAAACTCGCCGCCCTCGACGCGAGCCTGAAACCCTGATTAGACTGTGAAACAAGTGGCAGGGGCGGTGGGTCTCGAACCCGCAACCTTCGGTTTTGGAGACCGACGCTCTACCAATTGAGCTACACCCCTAAAGCGCTCTTTCTGCCGCTCTCCTAGCGCGAAACAAATTTCCACACTTTTCCGGAAGCACGCAACATCAAGTCGGCGACACACAATCACATCCCAATCCTGGAAACGAAACACTTAACCGAAGTCTTTGGCGCTGTCACTTATTATTTGAATATTTTGCTTGATCGTGTCTTTTTGGCAACTATTCCCGTTCTATGATGACAGCTGTTCCATAGGCCAGCACCTCAGTAACGGCCGCTGCAATCTCATTGGCATCATATCTCATGGCCAGAATTGCATTGGCACCACGAGCCTCTGCTTCTTCAACCATAAGATCAAACCCTCCCTGGCGGGCCTGCTCTGCCAATCGCGTATAAACGGTGATGTTACCCCCAAACAAGATCTGGATACTGGCCCCAATATTGCCCACAAGATTGCGAGAGCGAACGGTCAGGCCGCGAACAATGCCGAGCGTCTCGACGATGCGGTATCCTGGAATATCATTGGTTGTCACGACGATCATTGCACTCTCGCTCTTAGTCTGGATTTCTTGATTCACGCCAAGCATAGCCCGTGTCTGGCGATCTTAGATATCTTGTGACGGACCAACATTTACGCTTTGTTGGCCGAGCCTTGAAAGAACCTGAGCACGGCCTTTTACACTAGTCGGTGATCTTTGAGACCACGCCAGATCCGACGGTGCGGCCACCTTCACGGATGGCGAAGCGAAGCTTCTCTTCCATCGCAATGGGGGTGATCAATT
>JAJRZC010000331.1 GCA_024275435.1 Alphaproteobacteria bacterium | reverse complement strand
GGCTGGTGGCATCCATGATCCGTTCCAGTAAATTCCCGGTTTGCTTTTCGATTGCTCCAATATCCTGCTTCAATATGCCGATCATATGCTTGGTCTGAGCTTTTTGTTGCTCCCATGCGTTTTCAAACATAGCGCTGGCAAGAACAAACAGTTCTCGTTTTGGCTGGAGCGACTTTACGATATCGCCAAATTCACCTTCAATAACTTCGCGGCGAATGGATATTCGATGACTGGCACAACCCTCCGCAAAACCAAAATGGTGTATTTTTACTCCGGCATATGGTGGAATTTTACTCCGGCGTTGACAATCTTCCCAAAAACGGGTGTGTTTTGAATCTTCTATGACGATCGTTAATGCTGGGCCGTCTTCTGGAGTTACGCGGGTGAGGAGACCACGTAACGCTAATAATGGCTATCAAATAGACCATGAGAATGCATATTCTGGCACACCAAAATGCCCAGATGGCTGGACGGTTACAGCTATAAATATTGTTGATGGATTGCCTCTGGGTTCAAGGATTAGTCGTCAAGAGGTCCAGCGTAATTCTGGTAGTAAATTTAGTGGCCGCAACAAGCAAATAGATATTCGCTGCGCACGTTAATAATTAGAAATATTTAACCGTTAAAAAATTACTGTCCACGATGCCTGATGCAGTTATTGTCGCTGACAATAAATACGCTGGTAGAGAAGGAAGTAGCTGAAATGATAGTTGATGGGTTTGAGGAATATTGGGAAACTTACCTCGCTGCAAACAGAATTAAAAACGCGATTTCTGCGTCTAAACTTTGCCGTCAGTCCTAACTTAAAATCTAAACAAAGCTGTCCGAACGCGATTAAACTATGTTAGGTCGTACGGCAGAATTGACGCTCCATGACGTGATTCTGTTTTTTGTGGCACGGTTCAGTGACCCATCGCACAGAAACCGTTATGAAAAGAAAACTTATATACCGCGCTCCGCAAGATGTGGTTTTGTAATACAAAACCCGATCTTGGAAAGGGGAACCCGCTGCGCGTTCCCCGTTTCATCCCCTCCGGCCTGTGGGGACGGTTCCAGGCCATAAGCCTTCCCATCCCCATCACAACGTCTGGCCGTTGTACCACCATTCAGGGGAGCGTTCCTGCTGCCCCTGAAAACCCCAAGACCACTTCATGGAGACTGTTCCGCAGGGGCAATTTCATTGAGATCAACCCTGTGCGGATTGAATGCGCATCACCGTTTCGCCGATGAAATACGATCAAAGAGCTATCACGCCCCTTGAGACCCACTCATAGGAATTTTGCAACTGCACCACCATTCAAGAATCACTAAAGTCGATAAATTTTCAAACAATTACAATAATTTATTCCAGGTTTGGCCGTGTGAAAAAACTATAATAACCGCTTGCCACTTTCCCATATGGCAGTTACACTCTTCTCAAACAAAAGGGCAACGTAATGCAAGAATCTAAGACCATCTATTTTTCTGACTACCCATCGTCTGGCAAAACCAAATCAGGTCTTACGATCCCGTTTTCACACGATGATGCGGAGCTTTATGAGTTTTTAAAACCGCTCAGCAGCCATACCGTTCGACGCTTGATCGGCATCGATCATTATGCCGAGATTGAAATTGCTGCTGCGAAAGCTAAAACGCAGGTTGCAACATACGTACGCGAATTACTCCACAAAAGCGCCACGCCAGCCAAGAAATCAGAATCAGAATTTTTTCGTATTCAGTCGACTTTTCGAGGAGGGCGAGGTAGCCCATTGCATGAATGGTACCCGTATCTTGAAGGATACTCCCCTGAATTTGTTACAAACATCATAGAGACGTTTGCGCCCCATGCGCGTGATATTCTCGATCCGTTTTGTGGCTCTGGTACAACTGCGTTGGTGTCAGCGTTACGCGGTGGCATTGGCTATTATGCCGAAGTTAATCCATCTTGTCGTTTCGTCATTGAGGCAAAATCACTTGCATTGACGCTCAGTACTAAAGAACGCCATCGTGTCGCCAGTCGTCTTCTCGAGATAGCCAGCAAAGCGAGATCACTGATATGCAAACTCCAACCAGACAAAGAACTTGGTGCGTCATTTATTTCAACGTTTGGTAAGCGGCCATTCTTTGAAGACCACACATTCAAGAGGGTTCTTCAAACTCGGAGCTTTGTTAATCAACTGGAAAAGGATGACCCAGTTTTGGGTCGATTTTTAAGTATCGGCGTTCTGCGCGCCCTTGTCCCATGTTCACTTCTGGTTCGACGCGGCGATTTACGATTTATGACTGAAAATGAGCTTGCCCGCGGCTTGCCCGATTTCTATGAAGAACTCTGCTCAGGTCTGAATCTGATCGCAAGCGACTTACTTGATGCAGAAGCCGCGCCAGGGCGCACGCAGTTTGTCGCAGATGATGCGCGGGCAATTAACAAACACATGCCTGCCAAAGTTGATGCCGTTATTACGTCGCCACCGTACCTGAATGGAACGAACTACTTTCGCAACACCAAGATTGAACTTTGGTTCTTGCGCAAACTCGTGACAAAAACTGACCTACGTGGTTTTCGTGACGCAGCGATAACGAGCGGAATCAATGACGTAACAGTAGGAAAGCTATCACTAGCCCGTAACAACGACACGCGATTCCGCTCAGATCTTCTAGAAAGTACTTTGAAGTCGCTCAATGAAGTAGCCTATGACGGGCGCATTCCGGCGATGGTTGAGAATTACTTCTATGATATGCATGACGTTCTCGCAACGCTACCTTCAGTTCTTAATGAGCGCGGTGTAATAGCAATTGATCTAGGGGACTCAGTTTATAGTGGAATTCATGTACCAACTCAGGACATCCTTACCGAGATGCTCGAAGATAGTGGATTTAACCTGAACGAGACAGTGACCCTTCGAGAACGCCAATCACGAGACGGTACGAGACTTAGCCAAACCTTGCAGATATTTTCTCCCAAGGCATCCAGTAAGCGATTACCAAAGACTCCTGATGTTGCAGATCGGTTAGTGGGCTGGAATAAACTAAAGAAAGACCTACCACATCAAAAAGGTGAAATGGCTCGCCGCAACTGGGGACACTCTTGGCATTCGATGTGTTCGTTTCAAGGCAAGTTGAAACCGGCTATCGCACACTGTTTGGTCGATGCCCTGATGCCGGAATCTGGCGGCCAGTTGCTTGATACGTTCTCGGGTGTTGGCACCATTCCATTTGAGGCCCGGATGCGCGGTCATACAGCATATGGCTTTGATATTAGTCCTGCCGCTGTTGCGATCTCTCGCGCAAAATTGGAAAAAATCGATTGGACAGAAGTCGATATGCTGATCGAGACGCTGGATACGAAAATTCGAAACGGACGCAAATCAAAAAAGCGTTCGATCAAAAAGCTAGAGGCAATCCGCTTCAATGGTCCGCTCACATCATATTTTCACGAAGATACCATGCAGGAAATCCTTATTGCACGCGATTTCTTTCAAAGAAATAAGCCAGTTACGGGATCATCAGCGGTTGTGCTTGCTTCACTTCTTCACATTCTGCATGGGAACAGACCCTATGCACTAAGCCGACGCTCGCATCCCATAACTCCCTTCTCTCCGACGGGACCGACAGAGTATCGTGGTTTGATAGAACGTTTGCGGAAGAAAGTTGAACGCAACAGAGCGTCTGCAGATGAGGTTCCCGACGTTTTCGGTCAATCATTTTTTCAAGACGTAACTAAGAAATGGCCCGGAGGCATAAATGAACTTGATGCTATCATTACGTCACCACCATTTTTTGACAGCACGCGTTTCTATTCAGCAAACTGGATGCGCCTGTGGTTCTCCGGCTGGGAAGCCAAGGACTTCACCGCCCGCCCGGCCGATTTTGTTGATGAACGGCAAAAGAAAAGTTTTGCCATTTACGAAAGCATCTTCAAACAGGCCAATGAACGCTTGAAGACAGGTGGATATTTCGCCGTGCATGTTGGAAAGAGCACCAAGTGCGACATGGCCGCAGCACTCCAGCAGGTGGGTGAACGCTACCTACATTTTGAAGATTGGTTCTCTGAAAGTGTAGAGCATTGCGAAAGCCACGGTATCCGTGACAAGGGCACCGTCACACATCACCAGTATCTTTTGTTTAAGAAGCTCTCTTAGTCAGCGAAAACGCGAACCCACTCGGAACGCGAAATTGTGAATGTAGTGGCCGAGCGCTCGACAATTTGGAGCGTCTCTGCCGGGTTCTCGATGAGCCGTAGGCTTGGTTTGTCGCTATCGAGGTTTTCAACCAGTGCTAAGACGTAGTTCTCTCGGTGCTCTAAGGCGGCGAGATACTCATTCTCGGTCAGGGTTATTGCTCCAAGCTGACCGACGCTGCTTTTGACCTCAATAACGATGGCTGCGTCTTCTTTCCGTGCCCACAAATCGAAGCCAAATCCGCGACGATTTGTATAAAATGCAACAGCCCACCCCTGCGAGCGGAACACTTTCGCGACAAAGCTCTCCGCATCAGCGCCATCGTTACTTGCCGGCGCGGATGGCGGTATCAGCAAAGCATCTGAGTCCGCCGGTTCTGGCATTTTGAGTTGTGGCCGACCCGGTCCGTCTTCTTCTGGCTCGATTTCCGCGTGTGCCTCAGTCCAGTTCTTGGTCAGAGTCAAATGTATGCCATCACGGACCATACTTGTGCCGAGCGAAAACAGCGAGAACGTGTGCAGCCCGACATCCCGCCAGTTTGCGTAGGCTTTCTCGCCGGGGATTCGGTTTTTCACTTCGGGGCGGAGCGCAACCTGCTCAACTGTCGAGAGTGCGCGGTATTGCATGATGGCATCTACTGCCCAATCGACTTCGCCCATACTCCTAATTCGAGAGACGAAAAAGTCGAATTCATCACGGTCAATATACCCCTCACACGCAGTCAGCACACGCCGTGTGGCCTCATAGACCCGCACATCGAATTCATCATATCGGTTGGCGCGATTGTCAACGCCGGAGTAAAATTCCACCATTTTGGTTTTGCGGAGGGTTGTCCATAGTCCCGCTCTGCGGAGTGGCCCCCGCACCGACAATTGTGATGCCGCCTTCAAAGCCATACTCATCGCGCAAACGCTCAAATATCCGCCTTGACGTATGGCGTTGCTTTTTGTGTTCCAACTTGTCCGCTTCAAGGATTCGATCAATGATCCCGGTAAAAGGATCAGGCTTCGGGCGCACTGGTTGCTTCTTGCGCCGGTATCCAGGTGGGACTGAAAACATCAGCATCTTGTCAACCG
>JAJRZC010000330.1 GCA_024275435.1 Alphaproteobacteria bacterium | reverse complement strand
GTTCTGAGCGTTCCACAGTTGCCGCCGGGAACGCTGAAGCGGGTTGGTTCTTGAAAATTGGTCGGCGTGGGTCTGCATTAGACTGCCATTGATCGTAGCCTCTGGAAGGCGGTTGTTGATTAGAGGGAAACCCTTCCATTGGTCGAAGCGGCGGGCGATTGTTTGCCTCCTCCTGAGGGCGTGCATTGTTATCGGATCCAAGAGTGTCATTGGGATTGGGTTGGGATATTGCTGGGTTTGGGTGGTTGTTTTTATTGGTTTTCACAGTTGCTGGAGATTTGGTGGCGAAGGGATCCCAGGGATTTGATACTTGCTGTGCACGTAGAGGATTAACAGGGCTTGCGAAGGCAAGTCCTAAGCAAACTAGGCATGTGGAAAAGATGCGGATTGTCATTGGCCGGATAACTCTGGGATTTCCGTTAACGATTGACTTTTACTCCGTACACAGGATGAGAAATGTCTCGTTGGTCAGGTTCCATGTAGGTCGCCACGGCGTATAAGCTGGCAACCGTAAGGGCGCCAATTGATCCAACAACAAAGAGAAATCGAAACAAGCTGGGCATCGTGTATAACGCGCTCCATTAGTTTATGACGCCTTGTCAAAATGTCTTGAATATGGCTCGACAGCGCGGATTGTTGAAAAGACCTTATCTAAGGTTTGGTGTCAAAAGTGAGGTATACCCTTGGTTGCGAACTGTATTTTTGCCTCCGATTGAAACTACGACAGTGGGGCCTCACTCTTTGATTTATTGCTTACAAGGTCTTTGATCAATTAACCAGATCTTGCTCATAAATCAAAAGGGGGTTGGGAACTGATTCAGGTGTATGCAACAATTCATTTTTTCACCGAATTCATGTTCGGGCCTGCTTATCGGCTATACTTGGTCGGAGTGTTGAGCTTATTAACCCGATTAATCGGTAGGTGTCTTGGGGTGAATCACCGTTTGAGGGTGAGATTATCTTGACCGTTGGCATCTACTTGAGTGTTTTTTGCGAGCTAGGTTTTCTTGATAGATGAGATACGCGGATAAGGACCGGCGCCGGGCCGAGACCTTGCGACAGAAAATCGGCCGCCGTTCGATCGTGATGGTTGGTCTTATGGGCTGTGGTAAATCTGCTATTGGACGACGCTTGGCGACAAGGCTGGATCTGCCTTTTGTTGATGCAGATGATGAAATTGAGCAGGCGGCCGGTAAGACTATTTCTGATATTTTTCTGGAGCACGGAGAGGCTTATTTTCGCGAGGGAGAGCGCAAGGTCATTTCGCGACTGCTGGAAGGGGAAGCAAAAGTGTTGGCGACGGGTGGAGGTGCCTTCATGAATGAGCAGACCCGAGAAAAGATAGCGGAAACAGGGATTTCCGTCTGGCTGAAAGCCGATTTGCCGGTGCTTATGCGCCGGGTTGCAAGGCGCACACATCGCCCGCTTCTGGCAAAGGGGGATCCAGAAGAGACGATGCGAAAGCTCATGGAAGAGCGCCATCCGGTCTATGAACAGGCTGATATCACCATCAAAAGCTGTGATATCCCACACGAAGTTGTCGTTGATGATATAGTCAAGCGCCTTTTAAAGACTATCTCATAGCCGCTAGGGTCGCTAGGTCGTTGCCAAATGCCCATATATGGGCATTCTTCGCTGGGATCTTGAGGTTCTTAACAGCGGGTTCTGCCAGGCTTTTTGGATTTAATCGAGTTGGAATTTATGCCGACAGTTGTTTCTCCTCCTTTTGCAAAGACTTTGAATCGATGCACGGTACGTGTGCCGCTTCCTGGGCGAGAGTACGATATCTTGATCGGTCCCGGGTTGCTGGGTGAAGCGGGGCAGCTGATAGCTTCGCATCTTGGAGGCGGCCGCTGCGGCGTCGTAACTGATGAGAATGTTGCGCAATTTCATCTTAAGACACTTGAAGAAAGCCTGGTTGGTGAAGGCCTGTTTAAGGGGTCGATTGTGTTGCCGGCGGGAGAGTCGACGAAAAGCTTCAGCCAGTTGGCTCCATTGTGCGAGCGTTTACTAGAGATGGGTCTGGAGCGCGGCGATTTGGTTGTTGCTTTTGGTGGCGGGGTTATCGGTGATCTTGCTGGGTTTGCAGCAAGTATTTTGCGGCGTGGAATTCGTTTTGTGCAGGTTCCCACATCTCTGTTGGCGCAAGTGGATTCTTCTGTTGGAGGAAAAACCGGGATCAACACGCCGCAAGGCAAAAATCTGATTGGAACCTTCCATCAGCCGGGCCTGGTTTTGGCGGACACAGATGTTCTTTCAACGCTTCCCAAGCGCGAATTGCGTGCCGGATATGCGGAAATGCTCAAATACAGTCTTATTCGAGACAAGACGTTCTTCTCCAAGCTTGAAGAAAGCTGGAGCGGAGTCATGGACCTTGAGAGTGAGCCATTAATTTCAGCGATCGAGACCAGTGTGAAAGCGAAAGCGGAAGTTGTTTTGGCGGACGAGTTGGAAGCGGGTGAGCGGGCTTTGTTGAATCTCGGACATACGTTCGGGCATGCGCTTGAAGCTTATACCGGATATAGTGATCGGTTGTTGCATGGTGAAGGTGTTGCCATTGGAATGAGCCTTGCCTTCCGGTTTTCGCATAGGCTCGGACTTTGTGAAGATGGTATCGCGGAACGGGTTAGCGCTCACCTGTCACAGGTGGGGCTACCGACGAAGATTTCAGATATCCCTGGGATTGAACCGGGCGGTGTTGATGTTTCGGAACTGGTGCGCTTGATGGGACAGGACAAGAAAGTCCGTGACGGCCAAATGGCGTTTGTGCTCGTTCGTGAGATTGGTGATGCGTTTGTCAGTCGTGGCATCACTAAGGATCAGGTCAATCAGTTCCTTCGTGAAGAAATCGAGCGCGCATGATCGCATTGTTACGGAATATCCACCGTGACGGATTTTAGTGTGTGCAAGTTGATCGGTGGCGTTGGTGGAGCGCCCTTTGAAGTATCCACGTAATTGGCAACCCTTGGAAATTTGTTGAGATATCATGGGCGTTGAAATCGTTCTTACTGTTTTTGTGATCCTCGTTCTGATTGTTTTATCGGGATTCTTTTCCGGCTCGGAAACAGCGCTTACGGCGGTGTCGCGAGCGCGCATGCATTCTATGGAGCTTGAGGGTAGTTCGCGCGCTCAAATGGTCAATCGTTTGTTAAAAGCGCCGGAGCGGATCATCGGCACAGTTTTGCTGGGAAACAACCTTGTTAATATCATGGCTTCGTCTTTGACGACTTCTTTGCTGATCGGGCTTTTTGGTGACATGGGCGTCGCTTACGCGACGTTTGGATTGACGTTGCTTATTGTTATTTTTGCCGAAGTGTTACCCAAGACTTATGCGCTCGCATATGCGGAGCGGTTCTCGCTGGCCATTGCTCCGGTCATGAAGGTTCTGATTGTGATTTTGCGTCCGTTTACAGTCATAGTTGCAGCGATTGTCAGTGCGATTTTAAAGTTGACACCGACCATGCGAGATGATGACGCCAATATTCTTTCGGCTCACGAAGAAATTCGTGGAACCATAGACCTACAGACTAAAGAAGGTCTGGTTGGAAAACGAGATGCCAATATGCTTGGAGGCGTTCTCGACCTGGGTGCATTACAGGTTGAGGATATCATGGTTCATCGAACCAAGATGGAAATGGTGAATGCAGATGATGATCCTGAAAAAATTGTCTATGAGGTCTTAAAGGCACAGTATACACGCATACCAATCTGGCGAGATGAGCCGGAAAATATTGTCGGTGTGTTGCATACAAAGGATTTACTGAGTGCCTTGGCCAAGGTGGATTGGAATGTTGCGAAACTCGATATCGAAAGTATTATGAGCAAGCCATGGTTTGTGCCTGATACGACAACATTGAAAGAGCAGCTCAATCAATTCTTGAAGCAGAAGGCCCAGTTGGCGTTTGTTGTTGACGAGTACGGTGAGGTGCAGGGCCTCGTTTCACTTGAGGATATTCTGGAAGAGATAGTTGGTCAGATTGACGATGAGCATGATGCTCCTGAGCATCTGATCAGACCCCAGGCTGATGGTACCGTTAACGTCGATGGGGTTGTGCCTATTCGCGATTTAAATCGGCAGTTGGATTGGAAGTTGCCGGAAGACGAGGCAACGACTGTGGCCGGGCTGGTGATACATGAGGCGCAAACGATCCCAGAGCCTGGACAGACGTTCACGTTTTATGGTTACAGGTTTGAAGTTTTAAGGAAGAGTAGAAATAAAATTTCGGCTCTTAGAATAACGCCGGTTGGGGATGAAACAGCACTATCTGAGTGATCAGGTGATATTGATTTCGAGATCAAGGGGGCGACTCGCAGTCGTTAAAATGATGCCTGACAAGGGTAGGTGAAAAATTTTTGGCGAATCGCTGCTAGTTTGAAGGTATGGAGTGGTTTTTCCGCGCTGGTTCGTAAAAATAGTTTTTAGGAGTGTGGCTCATCGGGAGCATACGCCTTCAAGCCCAAGGCGTGAATTGTGCCGGCCAGTTCATCTTTCAAGACATCGTTTACCAAGCGATGACGATCTACCCGGCTCTTGCCTTCGAAAACCGGTGAAACAATCAGGATCTGAAAATGGCTGTTTCCGGTTCCTGGCGAGGATCTATGGCCGGCATGGCGTTCGCTGTCATTGACAATGTCTAGGCGTATTGGATGTAGGTTCACCATCAGTTTACGACGAATCTGTTCTTCGACACTGTTTTGCGACATGTTGTTTGTGTTGCTCATTCCTGCAATCCTTCTTTATCGATTGTATGTCGCTTACTGCTATGGCAAAAGATATGGCTTGCGTGCCACGCTTTTGCCGATCTAAATATGCTACTCTTGTCTGCCAAGTTACCTCAGACCATACTGCGATCTATGAACCAGAAATCAAAATATTTCGACTCCATTCGTATTACTTCCAAGCGGAAAAAGCGCGTGGCTGGAAGCACGCGGCCAGTGCCGGGGATTGACCCGGATTGTCAATGGAAGGGATGCGATAAAAAGGGGAGCCACAAGGCGCCCAGAGGACGTGGTGCCGAGGGTGAATTTTATTATTTCTGCATGGATCATGTGCGCCAGTATAACGCATCGTATAATTATTTCGATGGCATGAGCGACGGTGATGTGGCGAAATTTCAAAAAGATGCGCTGACCGGGCATCGCCCGACATGGAAGCTTGGAACAAATGGAACTGCTTCTGGGGATGGCGCCAAGGCCGAAGGTGGAGGCGCAGACCTGAAGGG
>JAJRZC010000329.1 GCA_024275435.1 Alphaproteobacteria bacterium | reverse complement strand
TTCATTCTCGGTGGATCCAACAGCGTTTGGTGCTCCGAGCGACCATATTGTTCCGGTGCGGGAAGTCATCCTGGCGGCTGGTGCTGAGTTTATCGTGGCGGTCTGCGGCAACATCATGCGGATGCCTGGCTTGCCGCGGGTACCGGCAGCTGAAAATATTCGCTTGAATGATGCTGGAGAGATTGAAGGGTTGTTTTAGTCAAACCTTCTGGAGAGGATGCTGTCTTTGTTATGAGAGTCGGAAGGTAGCCCTCGTTCTTAGGTTCATTGAGAATAAAAAAGCGCCGGAAATAACCGGCGCTTTTTTTTGGTTTTTCTTGCTGGCAGTTTGACCGTTTCAATCAGGGTCAAGCAGTCTTGGAGTTGGTTTTTATTCCGCCGGTTCGACGACCTTGTTGTCGGCGGTCACTTTTTCAACCCGACAAGCGCAGAATTTGAATTCAGGTATTTTGCCCATGGGATCGATCTGTGGGTTTGTTAATTCATTTGCGGGGCTTTCGGCGAAGCAGAATGGAATGAAGACCATGCCTTCCTTGGTATCGGGGTCAGGGCGCACCTTAATGAGAATCGTTCCTCGGCGGGTAGATATCGAGACCTTTTCTCCAGGCGATATGCCGAAACGCTTCATATCAGTGGGGTTTAAATTTGCGATTCCTTCCGGTTCTATTGCATCCAAATTACTGGCGCGTCGTGTCATAGAGCCGGTGTGCCAGTGTTCCAGAAGGCGTCCCGTGGTGAGTACCAGCGGAAACTCGTCATCAAGCACTTCGCCGGGTGGTAGGAGTGCGGCAGGAACGATCTTGGCGCGACCGGAGGCGGTGGGGAATGACTGGGTGAAAATAATTTCGTTGCCGGGAATGTCGGGGCCGTCAACTGGATATGTGACTGACTGTTCTTTTTCGAGGCGCTCCCAGGTGATGTTATTCATTGATGGCATGACTGAAGCCATTTCAGTGAAGACTTCACTGATGTGCTTGTAGTTCCAATCGAGGCCGATGCCATTTGCAATGTCGCAGATGATTTCCCAGTCAAGGCGTGCTTCACCCGGAGGTGTGACCACGGGGCGACCGATTTGAACTGTGCGGTTCGTGTTGGTGAAGGTGCCTGGTTTTTCAGCGTGGGCACTGGCTGGTAATACGATGTCTGCTTGCCAGGCGGTTTCGGTCATGAAGATATCTTGAACCACGAATATGTCGAGTGAGGCGAGAGCTTCGCGCGCGTGTCGAACATTGGGGTCTGACATGGCAGGATTTTCACCCATTATGTACATGCCGCGTACTTTTCTTTCATGCATTGCCTGCATGAGTTCAATGACGGTCAAGCCATTGGTTGGGTCGAGCTTCGTTCCCCAAAGCTTTTCAAACCTCAGACGTGTGGGTCTGTCTTCTACCGAGATGTAATCGGGGTAGACCATGGGGATGAGGCCGGCATCTGAGGCGCCTTGAACATTGTTTTGGCCACGCAAAGGATGCAAGCCCGTACCTGGTCGGCCGATGTGGCCGGTAATGAGGGCCAAAGCAATTAAGCAACGCGAGTTGTCCGTGCCGTGGGTGTGTTGGGAAACGCCCATGCCCCAAAAGATGATGGAGGTTCTGGCGCGCGCGTAGATGCGTGCAATTTCACGTATTTTTTCAGAGGAGATACCACAGACGGGGGCCATCTTCTCGGGAGAGAATGCCTGTACCTTGGCTTTCAGTTCATCATACCCTTCCGTATGAGCCTGGATGTACTGGACGTCAGTCATGCCTTCTTCAATGATCGTATGGATCATGGCGTTTAATAATGCGACATCCTTGGAGGGTTTGAATCGGATGTGGTGGGTGGCGTAACGACCGAGACCGGAATTTTGTCCGCGCGGGTCCATCAAAATGAGATCAGCGCCATCTTTAACTGCCGCCTTCAAGTATGTGGAAGCGACAGGATGGTTTTCGGATGGTCTTGCGCCGATGACGATAATGCACTCGGCGTCTTTAGCGGCTGTGAAAGGTGCTGAAACCGCGCCAGAATTCACGCCTTCCATCAGTGCGGCCACAGAGGAAGCGTGGCACAGACGCGTGCAGTGGTCGACATTATTGGTGCCAAAGCCTTGACGGATGAGTTTTTGGAAAAGGTAAGCCTCTTCGTTGGAACCTTTGGCCGAGCCCAAGCCTGCCAAGGCGGAGCTGCCGTGCTCTTCGCGAACCTTCAAGAAATCCTTGCAGGCTTTTTCCAGGGCTTCTTCCCATGTTGCTTCCCGGAAAACCTTCAGCAAATCGGAGGGCGGGCGGTGCATATCTTCACTGCATTTTTTAACGCCTTCACGCCTTATCAAAGGTTTGGTGAGGCGATCTGGATGATTGATGTAGTCAAAGCCGAAGCGACCTTTGACGCAAAGACGATTTTCGTTTGCAGGGCCGTCTCGGCCATCGACATAGAGAATTTTGTTGTCTTTGACGTGGACTTTAGTCAAACAACCAACACCACAGAATGGGCAGAGAGAGTCTACTGATTTCTCTTCGAAGTGAACGCGTTTTTGCGTTTTCTTGTCGAGAAGATTGGCTTCCATGAGCGCCCCTGTTGGGCATGCCTGGACACACTCACCGCAAGCAACGCAGGTGCTGTCGCCCATATTCTGGTCGAAGTCGAATACAACCTTTGCGCCACTGCCACGATAGGCCATTCCGATTACGTCGTTTGATTGGACATCGCGGCAGGCACGAACGCACAGACCGCAGTTGATGCAGGCATCGAGGTTGACGGAGATGGCTGTGTGTGAAGTGTCGGATTTTGGTCGATCCGTTCCTGGAAACCGGCTTGTTGTGGAGATGTCCATATCCGCGACCCAGTTCCAGAACTTGGAAGCGGGGTCGTGGCTGTCTTCTTTTGCGGGTTGATCGGAAATAAGGAGTTCGAAAACCATCTGGCGTGCTTTCTTGGCACGCTGGGAAGCGCTTTTGACCTTCATGCCTTCGCTAACCTTGCGTTGGCAGGAAGCCGTCAGGACACGTTCACCTTCGATTTCGACCATGCAGGCGCGGCAGTTGCCATCGGGTTTGTAGCCGGGAGCAGGATGGTAACATAGATGCGGGATGGTGGTGCCTTGGCGTTTTGCTACCTGCCAGATGGTTTCGCCAGGTTCGGCGTCCACTGTTTTTCCATCGAGTTCGAAGGTGATTTTGTCGGTCATTTTATTCGGTTCCAACGGTGGCGTATATTTCAGGAATTATATCAGATCGTCTGTGCCAGATCACGACCTAAATCGCAGCTTTGTTTTTTCAGTAAGCCATGTTTTATGGGCTTACTTGAGGTCTTTGGGGAAGTATTTGATCACACTTGCGAGAGGATTGGATGCGGCCTGTCCCAGTCCGCAGATTGAGGCATCGCGCATAACCTGGGAAAGGTCATCGAGAAGGGCCTTATCCCATTGAGGTTGTTTCATCAGTTGGACAGCTTTTTCGGTTCCATTTCTGCAAGGTGTGCACTGGCCGCATGATTCATCTTCGAAGAATTTCATCAAGTTCAGTGCGACGTCCTTCATGTTGTCTTTGTCGGACAGGATGACGACGGCGTGAGAACCTATGAAACAACCGTATTTTTCGAGCTGACCGAAATCGAGTGGGATGTCGTTTTTCGATGCTGGGAGGATGCCACCTGAAGCTCCGCCGGGCAGGTAGCCCTTGAAGGTATGGCCGTCTTCCATCCCGCCACATAGTTCTATTAAATCGGCTACGGTTGAGCCGGCTTCCGTTAGAATGACACCGGGTTTTTTCACGTGCCCTGATACGGAATATGAACGCAGGCCAATACCGCCGTTCTTACCCTTCTTAGCAAACCACTTGGGTCCCTTTTCAATGATTTCTGGAATCCAGTAGAGCGTTTCAACGTTGTTGACGAGGGTTGGCCTGTTGAAGATGCCCACTTGGGCAACATAAGGAGGGCGTTGTCGGGGAATACCACGTTTGCCTTCGATGGATTCAATCATGGCGCTTTCTTCGCCGCAAATGTAAGCGCCGGCACCGCGACGAATTGATAGCTTCGTGTTTTTCACCAGACCCGCATCGACAAGTCTGGCGATCTCATCGCGAAGGATCGTGATAACTGCGGGGTATTCGTCTCGGATGTAGATGAAGACTTCTTCAGCTTCGACAGCCCAAGCGGCAATCAAGGTGCCTTCGAGGAACTTATGGGGCTTTGTTTGCA
>JAJRZC010000328.1 GCA_024275435.1 Alphaproteobacteria bacterium | reverse complement strand
TGCTTTGAATTTGCAACAGATCGCAGCAAAAAATCAGTCATCGTGTCGAAGCATGATTGTCTCAAACGGACAAGCCATGAAAACCGCTCAGCTGGCAAAACAGCTGAGTGAGGCGTTAAGCGGCTCACAAGCCAATTCGGTCATCATAGATTGGAACACATCTGGCAACGCCATTATTTTGAAATCTGAAGAGACCACTCCAGTTAAAGGAATGATGGATCTATTGCAGGGTGATGCTCGATTTTCAGATGTTGTACGCGCGCTCCCCGGGGGAAAGACACATTTTATCGCCGGGGGCACAGCGTTGCCTGAAGGAAAATCTATTGTACCTGAAAAATTAAACATGGTTCTCGACGCACTTGATGCCGCTTACAGTCAAATCATTCTTGTCTGCGAACAGCAACAGGCCAAAGAGCTATTCGAGATCATTGAAGGGCGCATAGATGCTGGCGTACTCATGAAGAACATGGATCCCAAAACGCGTGGTGGAAGTCCATCGGAGCCACCCGGATCCTTCTTAGGCTATCAGGTCGAAGGTCTGAGTATTTTTTACTATGATAAAACCCGCTCACCTGTGAAGAGAACACGAAAGAGTTCGCTCTTTACCAAACCAAAAGTACCCACAGCTCCACAGCAGCTTCGCCAACAAGCACACTAGCGCGGGGCACTTGAACAGCGCACAATCCATAAGCCCTTTACCTCCTCGCATCACATAAACAAGGGCGATACCGCCAATCCTTCGGCTGAAGATCTGTTTGATTGGAACTGGCGTTAACCTTACAGACAAGGCAAAGGCTTTCTTGCAAGGCTGACACACCAAGGAACAAGAGTTTGCACATAATTTGCATACCTTCTTGTTACAGGAACGTTCACCACGGCTCATGAGACTGCCAATGCAACTTAGGCATGTATGAGACCAGGGCCCAGACGAGCAACTATATTACGGAGCAATTCGCCCAACCATGCCCGCCACAAGTACAAACTTTCTCAAAGCAGCTTTGCGAGTCCTGCATTCTTCGCGGGTCGACCATCTCGCAGGTAAGCTCTTGAATGACTGTGGCGTTATCTTCATGCTCCACCACGTTGGTCCAGACACAAACAAGGAATTCGAACCAAACAAAATTTTACGTGTGCGCCCAGATTTCCTTGAATCCGTCATTAATGAAGTTATTGCCAGCGGCTTTGACATAATTGCGCTTGATGATCTGCCACAGCACTTGGCCAATAGCGAAAGAACTCAAAAGCCATTTGCATGTTTTACTTTCGATGATGGTTATAAAGATAACCGTGACTACGCTTACCCCATTTTCAAAAAGAAAAACCTGCCATTTGCAGTTTATGTACCAGCTGACTTTGCGGATGGAGCCGGAGATTTATGGTGGCTCGTGCTGGAACAGTGCATTGCCAAGGTCAACAAGGTTGTGGTGCAAATGGATGGAGATCTGAGAACCTACACAACAGAAACCACTGATGAAAAGATAGCAGCTTATAATCATATCTACTGGTGGCTGCGAAAAATCCCGGAAGACAGAGCCCGCACCGTGGTCGCCGATCTTGCAAAATCCGCGGGTCTCAATACGCAAGGTCTTTGTCGTGATCTTGTGATGAACTGGGATGAGTTGAGAGAATTTGCCAAAGATCCACTGGTGACCATAGGCGCCCACACGAACGGTCATTATGCGCTTGCAAAACTCCCGAAAGAGCGTGCGCGCGCTCAAATGAAGGAAAGTATTCAACACATCGAGCAGCAACTAGGCCGTCCTTGTAAGCACTTCAGCTATCCATATGGCGGCGAAAATGATGCTGGGGAACGAGAGTTCAAGCTTGCTCGTCAACTAGGTGTCGAAACAGCCGTCACAACGCGCAAGGGTTTGTTGCATCCCGCTCATATAAATGACCTAACAGCCCTGCCACGCCTGTCGTTGAATGGAAACTTTCAGGATATCAGCTACGTGAAGACTTTGCTTTCAGGTGTGCCCTTTGCCCTCCTCAATGCCGTTAAGGCCGTCAAAGGTGAGCCAGTCGCGGTCTAGAACATGGACTGAGAAACATATTTGGTTCGTGTCACCAAGGCACCAGCGCAGATGAGTGGCGCAACCATCCATCTTGGATGCTTCAGTCTTTTTTACTGTCTTCCTGCTCTTTCAAACGCAAAGGCTTGAGGATCCATCGCAGAATCCAGCCTGCTGGAACAACCCAGCCGAATCCCGCCAAGGCATAAAAGGCCAGCGCAGCCCATTGACTTGAGGTGTTGACCACAAGGGCGGTTCCCACCACAAACATCACGGCAGCATAAAGAGTAAGAAATATCAGCAGCAGAATAGTCCCGACAAGTTTGCGGGTGGAAATACTCATGAAAAGACAGCTCCTTGGAACAGACATATGGCGAAGTACAAATATACATGCTTCAAAGTAGCACGCTTGCAGTAAGCCCATAGGTCCAGGTAACACATATGGAAATTTTTCAGGAAACCATATAAATGACAGACCTCCATATGGCACCACAAAAAACCGCTTTTCGTCTCACGTCAGAAGATGGCGTTGTGCGTCTATGGCTCATAGGCGTTGGCTGTCTTGTCTTTGCCATGGTGATTGTCGGTGGAGCGACGCGCTTAACGGATTCCGGCCTGTCCATTACCGAGTGGCTGCCTCTGTTGGGCGCAATCCCCCCTTTATCGGAACTCGACTGGCACACAGCCTTCGAAAAATACAAGCAGATCCCAGAATATACCCAAGTGAACAAAGGCATGTCCCTTGACGAGTTCAAGTATATCTACTGGTGGGAGTGGTCGCATCGCTTTCTCGGCCGCTTCATCGGCATCGCCTTTGCGCTCCCACTGTTGGTGTTCTGGCTCGCAGGTCGTCTGCGTCCGGGGTTGGGGCTGAAACTTCTAGGTGTGTTGGCGCTGGGTGCCCTTCAGGGTTTCATTGGCTGGTATATGGTGATGTCTGGTCTTGTTGATCGTGTCGACGTGAGCCACTACCGCTTGGCATTGCATCTCACAACGGCGTTTCTAATTCTAGTTTGCATCACGTGGTTGGTTCTCAGCCTGGCCCCAGAAAAACCGCAGGTAGCAGTTCTGAAAACCCTTTCACCTGCCCAGGCAAACATGGCCATGGTGATCTCGCTTCTTCTCTTCCTGCAGGTTGTCTTGGGTGCGTTCGTCGCTGGCACAGATGCCGGCCTGGTTTTCAACACCTGGCCTTTGATGGATGGTCAAATATTCCCAGATGGGTTGCTTGATCTAAGCCCGTGGTATTTAAACCCTCTAGAGAATATCATCACAATGCAATTCAATCACCGCTTGGTTGCTTATGGTTTACTCATCTTAGCAATGTGGCATGCTATTTCTCTTTGGCGCACCTGCGACGATGATCGCCTTGTTCGCTCCAGTATCGCACTGGCACTCGTCCTGCTCGCACAGGCAACCATAGGTGTTTGGACCCTGCTGGCAGTACCAGATGCAGGCGGAATTCCCATAGGTCTTGGTCTCGTTCATCAAGGGGGAGCGGCCATTGTCGTAGTGATCGCAACCTGGCACTTCTACCGCATTTCAAAACACCCTCGTGCGGCCTAGAAAAGCTCGGGTTAATTGAGATCCAGCATCAACTTGATATTTTGAACTGCTGCTCCGGCGGCGCCCTTTCCGAGGTTGTCGAGCCGCGCCACAAGTACAGCTTGACCAAATTTCCCATTGCCAAAAACAAACAGTTCCATCTTGTCCGTTCCATTCAAAGCGCAAGGAGAAAGGCGCCCACCCGTATTCTGCACTTCCAAATCCGGGACCACTTTGATCAAGTCAGACGTTTCAAAATGCTTCATCAACACCGATTCCAAATCCGCATGGGTAGGTGAGCCAGAAAGTGTATCAAGGTGCAAAGGTACACTGACAAGCATACCTTGTTTGAAATTCCCAACCGATGGCACAAAGATCGGCCTGCGCTTTAACCCTGAGTATTTGAAAAGTTCTGGAAGATGTTTGTGTGCTAAAGAAAGCCCGTAAACGGAAAACGGTTCAACATTGCCAGCTTCAAAATCTAAGATCATTCCCCGCCCGCCACCTGAATAACCAGAGACGGCATTCACGCAAACGGGATATTCGCCCTCAATTATGCCCGCTTCAACAAGCGGCCTTAAAAGCGCGATGGCACCAGTTGGATAGCACCCAGGATTAGAGACCCGTTGAGCGTTTGCGATTTTTTGATCCTGCCCTGAACTCATTTCGCAAAAACCATAGACCCAACCCTCGCTCGTGCGATGCGCACTGGATGCATCAATGATTTTTGGCGCCCGTTCGCCCAATTCATCAGCCAGAGAAACAGCCTCTCGAGCGGCGTCATCTGGCAAACACAGCACCACGAGGTCGACGCTCGCCATCATCTGCTTGCGCGCTACAGGGTCTTTGCGGTCCGAATGCTCAATACTTTTCACATTTAGGCCTTCAACAACAGCCAACCGTTCACGGATCTGTAACCCTGTTGTTCCAGCTTCGCCGTCAATAAAGACTGTTTTATCGCACGCGTGGTCACGCTTCATGGTAATGATTTCCAAGTTTTATAAGGCACACACTAGTTGCCCCACCATGGCCAGGGTATCCCCAAACGGCCCATGACGGCTTCTATCAGGTTTTCAGAACAAGCGATCTGGAATGTCTGACAAGCAACCTCCTGGGAGCCGCGATAAATCATGTCCAAGGCTACGTAAAGAATAATTAGCAATCCAATCCAGGTAATCCATGGATACTTCACGAGCAACTTGGCGATGAAGTGAGCAGCAAGCGCCATCAACAAGACCGCAATACCAAGACCCAGCACCAGAACCAGAGGTTCACCCTTCGAGACGCCAGCGACCGCAAGCACATTGTCTAGCGACATGGAAACGTCGGCGATGATGATTTGCGTCACGGCAGCCCAGAAACTCAGACCCACGCCTTTCACTTTCTTGGACGCAAGCCCAGCTTCAACCAGAGCAAGTTCTTCTCCCTCGTCTTCGATGATCTGGCGATACATTTTCCAGCAGACCCAAAGCAGCAAAATGCCTCCAGCCAAGGTCAGCCCGACAATCAAAAGAAGCTGCGTGGTGATCAGCGCAAACAAAATTCGCAGTACAACGGCACCGGTGATGCCCCAGAAAATAACCTTGCTGCGGATTTCAGGCGCAACACGCGACGCCGCCAGCCCGACAACAATAGCGTTATCTCCAGCCAGAACCACGTCGATCATGATGATTTGCGCAAGCGCGGAATAGTTCATCAAGTACCACTCGAGGGAGAGTAGTTTGGTAAACTCCACGGCCGCCATCTGAGAGAAAGCCATCAATTCAAAGGTCAAGAAATCTGTCATGTCGCGCCCCAAAAATTTTGCGCGCCGCTCCGGCTCTCACTCTTTGGGCGCAACCGGGACACACACTATACCTGCGCATGAAAGAGAAAAACCTCTTAAATGAAAAGCATAAGCGTTTCTGTTTTTAATTGAAGAACACGACGTCATGAACGCCAAGCTTCGACCAGGCGCAATGGCGATCCAGGATCAATGCGTCCAAGAGCTGATCATGCCTCATCACAAACGTCTTTATGGTCCGAACTTATAAACAATACCCGTTGTCAGTTCGAACTGACTCATCTCAAGCTCAATGTCATGATTAGGGTTGCCTAACCCGGGCAGCTCTGAACCTGAAAGGCTCGCTCTGGGCACATAAAGACCAGCCAATTCTAAGGCTATGTTTTCCGTAAATTGATATTTCAATCCACCGGTGATGTGGTGCTGCACGATGCCGGGAGCGATGATGTTAAACATCGCATCTCCTGACTGGATCGGACTTTCATTCCAGGAATACCCCGCCCGTAACGTAAGAAGGTCAGACGCCTGCCACTCGGCGCCAAATTTAGTGATGCTGATATCATGCCAGCCAAACCCCGGCCCATTGTCACCACCCAAACAAGTGGGACCACCTGGGCCTTCCTGTGAGGGAGGAAAACACGTAGATGCATTGGTGGAGTCATTGGCAATGGATTTTATTGTCGAATACCAAATGTGCTTGAAGTCCACCATAAACGTCAGCGCTGGAGAAACATCAACGGCAATTCCCGCTTGCACACTGGGGGGAATATCAAACGACCCCTGTTCGGCAAACAGTCCACGATACTTGTCAAACGGTTGCATCCAAATGCGTGTATTGCCAGCAACCCCAACCCGAATGTTCGCCATAGGGCTGTATTCAATCCCCGCACGCAGACCGCCGCCAAACTTTCTATCCGTGCCGGTACCAGAGACCCTTGATGGGTCATTTGAGAGTGCGGCAAATGCGTTGAGACCGACCAGTTCAATTTGCTGGTAAGCCAGAATGGGAGCCACCCCTATAGAAAGGCCGGGTGCGAGTTCCTTGGCGAAGGCAACAGATAAAAATGCCTGATTAAAATTGACACCTGCAGCCCCAAAACAAAACACACCCGAGCGCGACCCGATAGCACTACCTGCCCCAGGTTGTCCCGGAGGAACAAAGCATTCCTGGTCACCACGTGGGAAGTCTTTATAATCTGTATTCATGCCGCCATTGCCGTACATCGTCACCGCAATCACATCAAACAGCGGGTTTGCGTAGGCCTTGGTGCTCCAGGCAAGGTTTGGAATGGCAAAAAACTCTGAACCACTTTCAATTTCTCCAAGCGGCGTAAATCCAATTTGACCACTTCCCGTGACACTGCGTCGAGGGCTGAAAACGGACAATGAAATATCCAGTTCTTCACCAGCATGGACCAAACCCGCAGGGTTCAGGGATGCCGCAGTTGCATCGCGGCTGTCGGCAACGCCAGCCCCGCTGATCGCTTTATGACGTGCACCGTATCCTTGTTGGAAATATCCCTCAGTGGCATAGGCCGAACTGGCGCAACCAATGATGACGAGCAAAAATGCACCCAGCCCGACAAAAGTGGACTTCATGACCCCATTCCCTCAAATGCCACATGCGAATTAACTCGCACAATACCGAAACAAACGCACCGATCCTAAAATAAGGTCAGCGTTCTGAATACGAGAATCATAGGAAAGAAATGCATACAAATTGGCAAGTCCATAACAAAATAAACAACTTGGATTTTTTAGTTGAACGCTCACCTGTCACCACACAGTCACAACCTAGCGGCAATAAAAAAAGCGATCCGCCAAATGTGACAGACCGCTTTTTTGCGATACCTAAGATGAAAAAGGCATAACTTTCTAATATGTCAGGCAAGGCTGACAATTACGTTTCCAAACGAGATGCAAAATAGATTTAACGTTTGGAGAACTGGAAGCTACGACGCGCTTTTCTGCGGCCGTATTTCTTGCGCTCCACCGTACGCGCATCGCGGGTCAGGAACCCACCCTTTTTCAAAGTGGGACGAAGATCCGGTTCATAGTGTGTCAACGCTCGTGAGATGCCATGGCGAACAGCGCCAGCCTGCCCCGAAAGACCGCCGCCCTTGACCGTGCACATGATGTCGTACTGGTCCGTTCGCGACACGGCTCCCAAAGGCTGTTGGATTAGCATCTGCAAAACCGGACGGGCGAAATAGGTCTTATATTCACGTTTGTTGACGACGATCTTGCCTGAACCTGGCTTGATCCAGACGCGCGCAACTGCGTCCTTACGCTTTCCCGTTGCGTATGCTCTGCCCTGGGCATCAATTTTTTGCGTATAGACGGGAGCTGCCTGCTCAGTACCTAAACCCTCGGTTTTCAGATCGCCGAGATCTTCAAGTGTCTTGTTCTCTTCTGACATGATCCAATCAGCCCCTCACGTTTTTGCTATTGAGCTTGGCAACATCCAGAGGCTCGGGCTTTTGCGCTTCATGTGGATGCGCTGAGCCAGGATAAACTCTTAGGTTACTCATCAAACGCCTGCCCAAAGGACCGCGGGCCAGCATACGTTCAACGGCCTTGATGACAACCCGTTCAGGGTGTTTGCCCTCTAGGATCTGACGTGGTGAACGCTCCTTGATGCCACCGGGGTGACCTGTATGCCAATAGTATCGTTTCTTTTCGTATTTGTTGCCGGTGAAGACCACCTTGTCAGCATTGATGACAACAACGTTATCGCCGCAATCAACATGCGGTGTATAGATAGGCTTATGTTTGCCTTTGAGGCGCATGGCGATAATCGAAGCAAGACGACCCACAACCAGGTTGGTCGCGTCGATTATGATCCATTTTTTTTCGACCTCTGCCGGCTTGGCGACGAAGGTTTTCATGAGCAGTGCTCCTGCCAATGTTGGATAAGACAACGAAGAGTGAATAAAGGGATGACAAGAACCCATGCCCGTTCGCATAAAACTTGGCCAAATGGCAAAAACAGTGCGTAACGCTGAATCAGCATCATCCAGTAGTTGAATTTGCAGCTTTTACAATGAAGGCCCGCAAAATGTCAACTACATACCAAGAAAAAAGCATAAAACATAGATAAAACAAATGATTATCGCGGGGGGTAATATGTAACCACCAATTAGGTAGCATGTTACCTCTCTTGAGCGCGTTTCGATACTTCGGCTAAATATGCCCCCAATCGCTGCTGGTTCTAGCAAGCCGGATTAGCGTATAAAGTCGCTACAAAACACAAGCCCCATCATGGATGCAGCCCGTCAACACAACAGCATCAGAAAGAACCCTTGA
>JAJRZC010000327.1 GCA_024275435.1 Alphaproteobacteria bacterium | reverse complement strand
TCACAAAAAATGATAGGGATCGACATCGACGGAGAGGCGGATGTCGCCTTTGATTTTCGGGAGGGCGTTGAGCCAGGCTCTCATATAGCCCTGGATGTCCATTTCTCGCGGCGCTTTCACGAGCAGACGCCAGCGATAGCGTCCGCGGATTATGGGAATGGGCGCTTGTGCGGGGCCCAAAACCGAGATGGTTTTTGATTGCGGTGCGCGCCGTGCAATGTCTCGCGCCATAAGCTCGGCGGTTTGCTCGTCGCGGGCGGAAACAATCATTGCGACGAGGCGCCCGAAGGGCGGCAGCATTCCCGATTGGCGCACGCCGATCTCGCATTCAATAAAAGCGTCTCGGTCGCCGGAGATGATCGCCTGCATGGCGGGGTGATCGGGCAGGTGGGTTTGAATGAGGCCACGGCCTCTTACCTGTTCACGCCCAGCGCGGCCCGTCACCTGATACATCAACTGAAATGTGCGCTCGCCGGCACGCGGATCGGCGCCTTGGGCGAGCCCCAAGTCCCCATCGACAATGCCGACGGTGGCAAGATCTGGAAAGTGATGACCTTTGGCCACGATCTGGGTGCCGACGATGATATCAATTTCATGGTTTTCGATTTTGCGAATGATCTCGCGCATTTCCTTCAAACCGGGAATAAGATCGGAAGAGAGCAAGGCGAGGCGGGCTTCGGGAAAGCGTTTCGAAACCTCTTCGGCCACGCGCTCGACGCCGGGGCCGCAGGCGACCAGCGCGTCTGCTTCTTCGCATTTGGGGCAGGCTTTTGGAACGGGCAGCGAAAATCCACAGTGGTGACAATTGAGTTTGTTCTTGTAGCGATGCTCCACGAGCCAGGCTGTGCATTGGGGGCATTCGAAACGGTGGCCGCAGTGCTGGCAAAGTGTCAAAGGGGCGTAGCCGCGCCGGTTCAAAAACAGCAAGGTCTGGCGGCCATCGCTGAGCGTCTTGGCGATGGCTTCGACGAGCCTGGGCGCCAGCCAGCGGCCTTTTTCCGGTTTGTCACGGCGCAGGTCTATGGGCTCAATTTCGGGAAGCTCGGTGCCGGAGAACCTTCCAGGTAATGTAAGGTGTCGGTAGCGGCCGGTGCGGGCGTTGACATGGGATTCAATTGAGGGCGTCGCGGAGGCCAGGACAACGGAGAACTTTGCGAGGCTGGCGCGCACTACGGCCATGTCGCGGGCCTGATAGTGAACGCGGTCGTCCTGTTTATAGCCGGCGTCATGTTCTTCATCGACGACGATCAAGCCGAGATCATCATAGGGCAGGAACAATGCCGAGCGGGCTCCCACAACGACACGGGCCTGCCCTGTTGCCACGGCGCGCCAAATGCGGCCGCGTTCCAGGTTCGACATGGCTGAGTGCCACTCCACCGGTGGACAGCCGAACCTTTCCTTAAAGCGGTTCATGAACTGGCTGGTGAGCGCGATTTCCGGAAGCATAATCAGCGCCTGGTGACCTTTTTCCAAAGCCCGGGCGACAGCTTCAAAATACACTTCTGTTTTGCCGGAGCCGGTGACGCCATCGAGAAGACTTACGGAAAAGGTGCCGCCATCGACGCCCGCTCTGAGTGCCTCTACGGCTCGTGTTTGATCGTGCGAAAAGGAAACGGTCGTATGACTTGGGTTTGGTTTCGGGCATGTCTTCTCTTGGATTGCCACTTCGACGAGACATCCGGCCTCGATCAATCCATTAACCACCCCTGCAGTGCAATTGGCTTCGCTGGCAAGCGCCGTTTTGGTGCGAATGAGCCGATCGGAGGCGCATTGGAGAACTCGGGTGCGTGCGGGGGTCATGCGCGGTGGGCTTGGCGCGCCCTCCACAAGACTAACGCCGAATCTGGGCTTTTGCGGCTCAAAGGCTGCTGGCGCACTCATCATCATACGGACGACCATTCCTAAAGGCGCCAAAGTGTATTGTGCGATCCATTCAGCAAAACGCATTGAAATTATGGGCAGAGGCTCGGTTTCCAGTATGCTACTGATGGCCTTGAGGCGCTTGGGATCAACCGGTTTTGAGCTTTGCTCGCGAGGGCCATCCCACACAATTCCTATGCGGCTTTGAGGTCCAAAAGGAACAAGCACAAAACTACCCACTGGCGGGGGACCGCTTTCATGGGGTAAATAGCCGTAGGTCTGGTCGAGTGCTACGGGCAACAGCACTGGAACCAGAGCTGGATGCTCTGCTTCTTGAGAATTTGAGGAATCGCGCAGGGTATCCAAGGGGCCACCACCGTCGTATGAAGCTTTCAAGAACCGAATCAGTTGCTTAAGCTAAGCCTGAGTTCTGACGGGAACGAGTCCTATACCCTCTGAGCCTGGATCCCAAGGTTGGGGCAGGATTTCGAGATGGTGTTAGGGCTTGGCGGCTTGGCAACCTCGCGGGTTTATGCGTCCATGACCTAAGGAGACACTAATGAAGTTTTTCGTCGATACGTCAGATGTTTCGGAAATTCGTGAGTTGGCTGAAACCGGTTTGCTCGACGGCGTTACAACGAATCCATCCTTGATTGCAAAATCTGGACGTGACTTCAAAGAGGTGGTCGCGGAAATCTGCGAAATTGTGCCGGGACCGGTTTCGGCAGAAGTGGCGGCTACGCAAGCCGATCAGATGATCAAAGAGGGCCGGGAACTCGCCAAGATTGCCAAGAACGTGACGATCAAAGTTCCGCTGACCTGGGACGGCTTGAAAGCGTGCAAGGTAATTTCAGGCGAAGGCACAATGGTCAATGTGACGCTTTGCTTTTCCGCCAACCAAGCGCTGCTTGCTGCAAAAGCGGGCGCGACGTTCGTCTCTCCGTTTATCGGCAGGCTCGATGATATCGGACTGGATGGGATGCTGCTCATTCGTGAGATCCGTCAGATTTTTGACAACTACCAAAATCTGTCAACCGATATTCTAGCGGCTTCCATGAGAACCGTGAACCATGTGCGCGAAGCAGCACTTATTGGCGCCGATGTGGCGACCATACCGCCTGCTACAATCAAGGCTCTTATTTCGCACCCGTTGACGGACAAAGGTTTGGAGCAGTTTCTCGCTGATTGGGCCAAGACCGGACAAAAAATTATATAGAGTTTTTTATTTTAAGACTCTGCCAACCGCGGCTCTTTTTCTAGCGACGGCTCCGCCTACCTCGACCTTACCGTCAGCCCTGCGTTTTTGAGAACTCTGCTTTACTTATCAACTTAAGGCTGCTGTTTTCATTTGATAAGTAAATAGGCCAATTTGTTTTGATGAAAACGAACTCAACTTCGCAGACAATTACGGCGGCGCCGCCACGGCCCTTTGATGCCATTATGCTTGATGTTGGAGATGGGCATTGGGTGTATGTGGAGGAGGTGGGGAAAAAGGGCGGTATACCGGTGTTGTTTTTGCACGGCGGGCCAGGTAGTGGTTCGCAGCACGCCCACAGAGTCCTGTTTGATACCAAACGGCATCATGCCTTCCTGTTTGATCAGCGCGGAGCTGGGCGCAGTCATCCCTATCTTGAAATTCGGGCGAATACGACGGCGCATCTTGTTGCTGATATTGAGCGGATACGTGAACACTTTGCCATCGAAAAGTGGCTCGTCGTTGGCGGATCGTGGGGCTCGACGCTGGCTCTTTCGTACGCTCAGGCACATCCTGAACGGGTCAGCGCAATTGTGCTGCGAGCGGTATTTCTGGGGACCGCGCGTGAGGTTTCATGGGCTTTTGTTGAGGGGCCGAAACGGTTCCGGCCAGAGCTTTATGAGGCATTCGTCAATTTTCTTCCGAAAGATGAGCAGGCTTCACCAATCGAGTCCTATGTTGCTCGTATATTGAGTGACGACCAGGCGACAAGTGCTCCGGCTGCGCATGTTTGGGGCGCTTATGAACGAGCCCTATCGGAATTAAAACCGGCGCAGTGTGAGTTACCCATGACTTTCGAGGCAGGAAAACGTTTGCCGCCTACGGCATTGATGGAGGCTCACTATATCAGAAACGATTTCTTTTTGGAGCCGGATCAGCTTATTTCGAACTGTGACAAACTACGTGGCATTCCAGGAGCGATATTCCAGGGGCGTTACGATTTGTTGTGTCCTCCAGCTCAGGCCTTCGCGCTCTCGCGAGCATGGCCTGAATGTAAATTAAACTTCATGGAAGCGGCTGGTCATTCGTGGTCGGAGCCCGGCGTTATTGAAGCAATGCGTGCTGCTATCAGCAAGCTTTCGGCTAGATGAGATCTTACCGCTTATCCAATCAAAATACCTGTTTCGGGATCTAGCCCCGTCAGTTTTGCGCTCATAATCCACAGGCGTTGAGCGGCTTGTTTATTTCGGGCAAGGCGGCTGGGTGTGACGGGGCGTAGGCCTCGCGAAAAGTATTTTCCGGTAACGCCATCGAGTTTGGGAGAGGTTGCCAGGAAGACCGGCACACGAGCCGCCATGAAACTGGGTTTTTGGAATAGCTTACTCAGCAACCAGACAAACCCGAGTATCCCTTTGAAATCTCCAATGTTTGTTGCGATTATACCAGGATGCAGCGCGTTTACAGTCACGCCTGAGCCCTTAAGCCGATGAGCTAGCTCGAAGCTGAAAAGCAAATTGTAAAGCTTCGTGCGGCCATAGGCGGGAAGTGTGCTGAAGGAATGCTCCATGTTAAAATCGTCGAAACCGTAGCCGACGGCGAGGCGATGAAGCTTGGAACTTACATTGATGATACGGGCGGGCGCTGAAGCTTTCAGTTTGTCCAGCAGCAGATGGGTCAGTAGAAAGTGCGAGAGGTGATTGACCTGCACCATCATATCGTTGCCATCTTTGCTAACTTGATGATTGGGCAGAGAAATGCCGATGTTATTGATCAAGACATCTATTCTCGGTTCCTTGTTGAGATCTGTGGCAAGACCACGAACACTGCGGAAGCTTGCATAATCTCCCACTCGAAATACAATTTCTCCACCTGAACCCTTCTGGATCAGCCGTTCAATCTTATTGGCAGCGTTTTCAAGTTTTTCCGCATTTCTCCCTGTTATCACCACACGCCAACCTTGTTTTGCAAGTTCCTTGGCGGTCTGATAACCGATGCCGGAATTTCCGCCGGTAATGACCGCCGTCTTGCGGTTGGTGCTCATTTGAGTTTTCCTTCTAGCTAAAGCATTTCGCTGTTTGTGCTGCTTACGCTCGTTACGTGATGCACGTATAAAAAACCGGGTTAACCTTTGATTAACAGAATCGGTTCGAGGGTGGTTACTTGAAATATGGGTGGTTGTCTTGCCCTGGGAAAGTCTTGCCTTGAAAGTTTGGCCTCAATGGACCACAGCCTACTTCGTAGACCAATGACACCTGTTGATACACATCACAATGGCTCGGCGAAGGGCTTTGATTTTTCTGACGATTCACGCCTGCATGATGTGGTGGCGCATTGGCTCGAAGAGCTTGCGTTTGATCAGAATGCTTCTTCTCATACCATAGCGGCCTACGAGCGGGATCTTGTTCAGTTTGGGGATTATCTGTCAGGGCAGCATGAGGAAAGCGCTAAGTTGCGCCACCTTCGCGAGGTCAATGCGAAGACGTTTCGCGGGTTCGTGGCGGCTCGGCGGCGTGCTGGGGCAGTGTCACGATCTTTGCGTCGAACCATGTCGGCGTTGCGATCTTTTTTTCGATGGCTGGAAGCGCGCGAGATCCTTATCAACCGGTCTGTACAGCTCGTT
>JAJRZC010000326.1 GCA_024275435.1 Alphaproteobacteria bacterium | reverse complement strand
TGTTTGATGATCTTTTCATTACTCTGAAGCATGAGGGTTACCTTTCATTGTGTTTCGATGGTTGCGTTTGCACCACCATCAAAACCGGTAACCCTCGTCCCATTCAAGGGACAGTGTCAGATCAAGTCGAAACTACTTCAACTTATCCAAGGTAGAAAACCAAGAACACGAATGCCAGTGACAGTGAGGTAGCCAAACTCCCTGATAATGCCAGCCAAACAAACCACCATTGGCATTCTCATTTGCGCTGAAAAATCAAATATCAATCAAACCAAGAACCACGGACTTGGCAACCGCATGAGTTTTGTTCCCTGCCTTCAGTTTGGTCGTGGCATTTTTAATATGAGAAACGACGGTCTCGCTGGAGATTGTCAGGATGTCCGCAGTTTCTGCTGCCGTTTTTCCGCGCGCGGCCCAGGCAAGGACATCTCTCTCTCGATCCGTGAGCCAAATCCCTTCTTGGCCGCCGCCGATCCGATCAACCAGCGGCGCTCTTTCACCTGAAGATTCTATTTTACGCGCGTCGATTGATTGTTGCATCCAATAGATCAATAACAGGTGTATCTCTTGGCCAGCTAACGATGTGATTTTACGAAAATCAGTGACGTTGTCCTTCCAAAAAAGCGTGCAAACACTCGAATGGACCCGGCCGAGGTCATCGACAAAATGAAATGGAATTACCAAACCCTGTTTGAAACCATGGTCGGTTGACGCCTCCATGGTTTTTATTGCGCCTGGTTTGTAGCCTCTTTGCCGTCTGGGAAATTGAACATCACCCCAACTGAAGGGGCGGTTTGTCCGCCGTGCCTGCTGAATACAAGCGTCAACATGGACAAATCCGTTTGCTTGGTACTCCCTCTCCCAGGCTTCTCCCGTCGTGCCTGTGTAGTAGGGGATGTCAATATGAGGATTGCCCGTATCCAAGAAACAATATGAGGCGAATCCATAGTTTTCGACAATCAGTTGAAGGGTGTCGTTCAACTCCGTCTGTCTTCCGCATTTTTCAATTGCGCAAACCGATTCCTCAATCTTCATTTGCAAGGTTCCCCATTTATCGGGATACCGATCAGCAAACTTCTTTGATCAGCTTCCCATTGCGAACGGATCTCGCCATGGGGGGCGCAAATGACGCAGGACATAGATATTCACGACACCACATATGGCGAGGAGCCCCTTCGGGCTATTATCTGTTCTGAGCGGTCTCAACCGCTAATTGTCACTCAGATACTCTCGTTTAGGAAGAGAATTTTTTCGGACAACCTAGGATGGAAAGTTGCAGTCGAAGGCAATCTTGAGAAAGATGAATTCGATAAAAATTCCACTGTTTACTGTGCTTTAATTTCCGGCAATGATGTCATTGGTAGTTTTCGCGCCATTAGAGCGGATGAACCCTATCTAGCAAACAGTAAATTTCAGAGTCTTGCAACAGAACGTTCTTATCCAACTCATGCGTTTTCGTGGGAAATCAGCAGATTTGCGATTGCCCCTGGTAAAAAACAGTTCAACACTTCACTGCTTTGTTATTCTCTAATGCTGCGTTTTGCATTGATGCAAAACGCTGTATCGCTCGTTGCTTTTTGCGACCTGGCGCACGAACGACTACTCAACCGCATTGGAATTGTTACCGAGCGCTTTGGTCAGCCAATGACAATTGGAGAGGATCGAGCCGGTCGTCCAATTCGCGTCGTTGCAGGTGAAATTCCAATATCCCGCCAGCAAGGCACGCGCTTCGAGCAAATTGTATCAATCACCCAAAACATGGAGATAGAAGATGCCATTACCATTCTCGGACGTCCCGGCCTTTCGGCGTGATCCGCTGACACTTCTTTCCAGACGCGCGCAATCGGCTCCACCGGGATTTGTTCCTCTTCATCTCTCCAATTCGCGCATCTTTTTAGCGTCGGACCCGCAGCTGGCTCGGGCGACGCTGAAATGGTCCTCTGACGAAATCGATAAAGGAAGTTTGGTCCAGAAACTAAAGCCGATCATGGGCAATAGTTTGCTGACCAATATTGGCCCGGCGCATCGACGCTCCAAGGATGCAATTCATCTGCATTTGCAACGAAACAGTCTCAGTGCAAATTTGGAGAAGATGTGTGTGATCAATAACGGTTACATCGCCAGGCTTGCCAAGGAAAACAGCTTTGTAACGACTCAGGAAAGCGCTCCTTTGGCCTTGCAGCTTGGCTGCACAGCAATATTTGGGCATGACGTATTGAGTGCAGCGGATAGGGCGGCACTCATCAAAGCAGTTCAGATTGTCGAAGGTGAACTTGCCGATGATATGTTCCGGCTTTGGCCGGCCATGCCGTGGACCAGCCGAAAACGCACCCAACAGCTCGATCACGCACGTTCAATTGTGTCATTGGTTGTAACCCGAGCTCGTGCCAACGACCAACGCTCAGGTCTCTTGCGGGCCTTGGAGGAAGCCGAACTTAGCGACACTGAAATTGATGCTGAAATACTGGGCCTTCTGATTGCCGGGCACCATACCACCGGAGCAACAATGGGATGGCTGTTCTATCATCTGGCGGTTGATCCGTCGATTTCAGAGATAATCGCACTTGAGGCTGACACAGTATTGGATGACCTCGAAAACGGCGACGCCTCCGCGCTTCGCAGAGCTCCTTTGAGCCTCGCCTATGTCAAAGAGGTTCTGCGCCTGTATCCTGCCGGTTGGTGGACTTCACGTGAAGTTCTCAAGCCTCTGGCCATAGGAAATCACTCGTTCAAACGGGGCGATGCAATCATGGTCAGCCCCTGGCAACTCCATCATGATCCACGATTCTGGGATGAGCCGGAAAGGCTAATGTTGGATCGAGATTTCACGTCTGACGCCTACATGCCATTTGGTGTTGGCCCACGTTCCTGCATTGGAATGGCGATTGCTTGGTTCGAGCTACAATTGGTTGTGCTTCAATTTGCGTCCGCCTTTTCGTTTTCCGTCGCAAACAGCGCCTCTCGACCAAAACCACATCCGTCAGTGACTCTCCTTGCACCTCCGGTGGAGCTTCGTATTGGGCCACGGACTGACCGGAAAAACAAAAGTCGAGCCGCATAAACACAAAACAAGCAGGGAGAACCAATTCTCAGAAAAGTGATCAACGAGTATAATCGTACTATAAATGGGGCAGGAAAAATGGGTAGTACAACAGAGAAAATCATCGGAATAGACAACCGCGAAACTGAAATTTTCGGAATCGTTCGTCTGCTGGCATATGCAACTAAGGAGGCCGAACGGCTGTCATTACTGGAAACTGCGGATTTTATTTCTTTGTCGATTGCCGCGTTACACGAAGAAAAGCTTCGGGCACAATTGAGGCGAGCGGAAAAGAGCGGACGCAGCCGATCCAAACCGGAAAACTAACACCAAAATGCGACCAATTCTGACATCTGGAAACCCGGGGCGGTTCACTACCGCGAGGTGGCACCTAAAAAATGCATTCCTCAAACTTCATGCCAGTACCAATATCCAAGCTGTCACAAAAGACATCTCCTTGGGGCTAATCGAAATTTGACACGTAAAAACGACACGGTCGAAATCCCAAAGCCCGCAGTTTCTCAGCTGGCAAAAGTTATCAACTGTTGACCTGCGATTTTAATCTGTCCTGAGTTAAATGTGTATGTGGTCTGGCGCCCGTTGCGACGAGATTTAACCAACTTGGCCTCTTGAAGCGCAGACAGATGAAATGACAACGAGGAAGGTGGTATGCTAAGATGTAGTAATTCAGACCCGTTCTGACAGTTGCCGGTTTTGATGCGGTCTCTGTCAGGTTATGTTTGGTCTACAAACTTTTCCTTCCAGATTTCTTTGCCGTCCAGCAGGGTCTGCATGGGCGTTCGGCCTTCACAGATTTT
>JAJRZC010000325.1 GCA_024275435.1 Alphaproteobacteria bacterium | reverse complement strand
GGGGAAACGCTCTTGCCCACGAAGAACAAACGCCTCTCGTCAGTATCACGCACCACCATGCCCACATTGCAGCTTGTCTTGCGGAAAACAACATTCCTTTAGACAGCGAAAAAGTGTTGGGAATAGCATTGGACGGGTTGGGTATGGGGACCGAAGGCGCTCTGTGGGGTGGAGAGTTCCTGGCTGCTGACTATTTATCATTTGAGCGCTTGGCCCATTTTGAATCGATCCCTTTGCTGGGCGGCGCCAAAGCTGCTCATGAACCTTGGCGCAACACCTACGCCCACTTGGCAACCACCATCGGCTGGGACGATGTTGTGAGCGCCTATCCTGACCTTCCGCTGGTCGAGTATCTGAAAACCAAACCCCTAGACCAGCTTGACGTCATGATTGAACGCGGCATCAATTCGCCCTCGGCGGTTTCAGTGGGGCGGTTGTTTGATGCCATTGCAGGTGCATTAAATATATGCCGCCACCAGATTTGCTATGAGGGGCAAGCGGCTATCGAGATTGAAGCGCTTGCCGCTGGAAAGCCACACGAGAACAAGGCCTATTCTTACACATGTACGCGTGAGGATGGCGCACCTCTTGTTTTGAAATTAAACAAAATGTGGTGGGCTGTGTTGAAGGATCTCGATGCTGGCGTTTCCCCATCGCGCATATCGGCACGTTTCCACAACACATTAGTCGCTATGGTTGCGCAAACCGCACGATATCTCGTCACCCGGTACAACCTCAAGACAGTCGCACTTTCAGGAGGGGTTTTTCAAAATAAGCTGCTTCTGGAAGGTGTCACCCACAAACTGGTGGAGTATGGGATACCAACCATTCTAACGCACCAAGTGGTTCCTACAAATGACGGTGGAGTGTCGCTGGGCCAGGCTGTAATAGCGGCCGCACGGCAATTGAATTCCAACAAAATCCTGGGAGATAGCCTATGACTTCAATACTTTTTCTCGGGTTTTTGATCGGGGTGCGCCATGCCCTGGAGGCCGACCATATTGCAGTCGTTGCAAGCTTGGCAACGAGAAGCAATACTTTAAACCATGCCTTGCGCCAGGGTGTAGGATGGGGTCTTGGTCACACAATCACACTTTTCCTGTTTGGTGGCATCGTACTTTTCATGAACACCACCATTCCGGAGCAGTTCGCTCAAGGTTTGGAATTTGCAGTTGGGATCATGCTTGTCTTCCTTGGTGCCGATGTCATCAGGCGAATGTTGCGTGACCGCGTACACTATCATGCGCATAAGCATGCCGACGGCTCAGAGCATTTCCATCTCCATTCCCACAAGGGAGAGCAGCGCACAAAGCACCATCCCGATTTTCACGATCACCAACACCCCGAAGGGCTCCCGATCCGTGCGTTGGTGATCGGCTTGGTGCATGGAATGGCAGGATCAGCCGCACTCATCTTGCTGACGCTGCAAACACTGACCTCTCCTTGGCTGGGACTTGTCTACATTGCGTTGTTTGGACTTGGATCAATTGTCGGCATGGCAGTATTTTCTACCATTATTATGCTGCCCCTGCATTCCGCCAGATCTCTAACCTGGGCGCACCACGGTTTACAAACGGTCATTGGCGTCATTACCATAGCATTGGGCGTGTTCGTAGTTTTCGAAACGGCACCCGCACTGTTCGTCATCGCTTGATGACCACCTGTGAGCATCGTTGATATTGTCAACTACCAAGCCTCCGCCAGGTCAACAACAGGATAACATGTTCACGTTTGATTTTTCTTGAAGCGAATATCCAGGGGCCGCCCACCAGTTTCGGAAAGAAAAATTACAATGCTACCAAGGCAGACCTGTCCAAATTGATTGGTCCGATTTGGATGTAAGTTCATTGATCATCTGAAGCTGCTCCGAACGCGAGATATTCGAGATCGTCACGCTTCCTATCAAGCGCGGCGTGAATCGAGAAATCCAGAAAAAAGATCCCAACCTCACGCCACCCGACAGCACCACCGCACACCCGTCACTGATGTTCGAGATCGTGCGAGCCACTTCCAGCGAGCGCGTGAATCGAGAAATCCAGAAAAAAGATCCCAACCTCACGCCACCCGATAGCGCCACCGTACCCCCGTCACGAGATATTCGAGATCGTGCGAGCCACTTCCAGCGAGCGCGTGAATCGAGAAATCCAGAAATAAAGCGAATCGAGAAATCCAGAAAAAGTGGCTGGGGCGGTAGGATTCGAACCTACGAATGGCGGACTCAAAATCCGCTGCCTTACCACTTGGCGACGCCCCAATATCTCGACCTTAGGGCGAGAGAAGGCGCACCATAATCAGTTCGGCTGCTCCCTGCAATACCACCTGTGTGCAAGCGCCATGTTGTCGCTCTTTGCATGTACCTTTGGGCCTAATTTTCAGCTCCACCCCCTCAAGATCGTGATTTAGTGCAGCAAAACAGAGGTATTTTTCTGTGTTTTTCCTAAGACTTGCACCTGACAGAAGACTTTGCATTGAGATCTGTAGCAACCTGATAGAGGCAGGAAGGATTAGGTGCCATTCCAAGAGTGTGCATGCCACCTAACCACAATAGCTGTTGGGCCATTCACGAAAGAATGAGCGGTCCCCAAAAATTTCCCACGGGGCTACCGCCTGAAAGCCTCTCAAAGCGCACTGGGAACTTGTCTGAACCATGGGCCAGCCAATACCTTGATCGAGATCAGTGTGTAAAACCTGCGGCTCATCACACGCTACATTCCAGCCATCCGTTCAAAACGAGCCAAACAAAGGAGGCGTCTCTAACTGATGAGTGTGCTCAGCAATATTATGAAATCAGCCACCGTGCTCGGCATCATGGTCAGTGGTTTGTCAGCAGGCGCACTTGCCCAACCATCAACGTCAGTTATCGAAAAGGGGCGGCTGATTGCTGAGAAAAACTGTATTCGGTGCCATGCAATTGGCCGCAAAGGAAAAAGCCCACATGTAGATGCTCCACTTTTTCGCGACATCGTGAAACGTTACTCGCCATGGTTGCTGGCCGAGGCCTTTGCAGAGGGCATAGCCACGGGCCACCCAGATATGCCGACCTTCAAATTCCAACCAGAAGATATCAACGCGCTTCTTTCCTACCTAGAATCTCTGGAAGATAAATCCAATAAAACTGAGCCGGCAAATCAGCAGATTGAATAAAATACCAATTCCCACCAGGTCAACTATTCCGACAGATGACACCGCAACGGACGAAAATAATATGAAAGACAAGACGTACAAATGGGCTTTGAGTCTGCTATGTGGTGGCGTTTTCATGTTGAGTGCATCACAGCTGAAGGCTGAAGAGGCAGCCACCAAGATGCAGGCAGACGCGGACCGTGGCAAAGCTGTGGCTGAAAGACTATGTGTCAGCTGTCACGTTGTCTCGCAAGACAGTTCAGGCACGGTACCCGAAGGCGTGCCGCCTTTTACCGTCATAGCAAATCAGCCACAGCAAACGGCACAACATATTCGAGGTGTACTCATAGAACCGCATCCGCCAATGCCCGATCTACACCTGACGCGTTTGGAAATCGAGGATATCATTGCCTTTATCGACGAGTTGAGAGAACAAGAATCCGGCCCACCTTTATTGCCAGATAAAGGCCCTAAAGAACCCAAGGTGATCTATCCTGATGCATCGTGATTACTGGCGCAGTAAAAAAACAGCTTGGCGTGTGTAGACGGCACCATTCCCTGAAAAACCCTTCGCTTCGGTTGTTCAATTAAGGGTGTAAGGCCAGACTGTCGCCGTTAAAGATCGTTTTGTGGTAAAGTCTCAATGATACAAAACTGAGTAAGGTTGCCAAAAGTCCAACAGGTATCTTAAGGCATGCTCTCATAAGCCCACGCAATTTGCACAGGACAATGAGTTATTGGCCTAAACCGAAATTTCCACCTCGGCGCGGAGGACCTCCGAAATGGTATTCGAAGACATCATCCTAAGAATCAATCTGCTTTTCAGTGAGATGGAGAATGAGCCTGAAGATGCCCACGAAATGCTTGAACAACTGCATCAGGAACTGAACCAGTTGAAAGCTACCGGCCAGCCATTACCAGATGATCTTGTGCACCTGGAAAAACGGCTGGAGAAGGAACTTCTAGCGCGCACACAAGACAGCAAGAGTTAGCTCAACGAAAGAAACCGCCCAATTGTTCCAAATAGCCGGTAAAAGATCCGATTACCAGGCAGCGTAAAAGTAATCCTTCTGCGAGGTATAATTGCAATCTGGCACATGAACCAGCCCTTCGTTCAAGGCCAAGTCCTCTTATACGCTATTGCGGGTTTAACTCTAACCCCATTGGAAACGATAAGAGAGAGTGCCCAAAACGCTTCTCAAGAACGGCAATGCTACCTTTAAGTCACACACCTCAAGAACAACGTTGATGAAAATCAACGACATTGGCTCGCTTTTCCGGTGAGATCGAAAATAAGTTGTCCTTGGTCAAGGAGCGAATAGTGCATTGAAGGATCAGAGCACCAGCCAGGCAGATGCAATCGCTTTTCTCGAAGACCCTAAGTCGTATGACCCACAACCTGAGTCCGTAAAGCGAATTGATACCCATGCCGCGATTGTTTTCCTGTCAGGAAAGCACGCCTATAAAATCAAGCGAGCGGTGCGGTATCCTTATCTCGATTTCTCAACACTCGAAAAGCGCCGCCAGGCTTGTTTACATGAGCTGGAGCGGAACAAGCCGACTGCTCCAGAAATTTATCTTGATGTTGGTTCTATCAATAGAACATCTGAGGGCAGGCTGGCTCTTGATGAACCCGGTGAGCCAATCGAATGGCTGGTACGGATGAACCGCTTCGACCAGTCGTTATTGTTTGATAAAATGGCCATGAGGAAAACGCTGGAAACCAAGCACATGGTCCAGCTTGCGGATAAGATCGCGACCTATCATGCCAAAGCGCGCCGAATTCATCATTTTGATTTTGAATCCAACTTGTCTGAAATCATTACATCAACGGTCGCGTCTTTTTCCAAAGCTCCAAGATTGATCGACCTTGATGATGTCCGCCAGTATGCCAAAGACATTGTGCGCCACTCCAACCAGACAAGTAACATATTGCGAGCCCGCGGACGCGACGGTTACACACGTTTGTGTCATGGCGATCTTCATTTGCAGAATATCGTTCTTTTTGAAGGTCACCCGACTCTATTCGATGCCATAGAATTCAATGATGAGTTTGCAACAATTGACACGCTCTTCGATCTAGCTTTCGTCCTCATGGATCTTTGGTTTCGAGACTTGAAAACCCACGCAAACGTTTTGTTCAACTGTTACATGAGCAATCCCAAGGTAGAAGAAGACTTGAAGGGCCTCGCATTGCTTCCGCTCTTTCTGGGACTTAGAGCCGCCATTAGAGCCATGGTAACACTCGATCGCGTGAAGCTCATCAGTGATGAAAAGCAGCGCGACGCGGAAGAAAACATTGCCAAGAAATATTTTCACATCGCATCGAGTTTTCTCCAAACCAACAAGCCCATCGCAATCGCAATTGGTGGCAGGTCGGGAACCGGCAAAACAACACTCGCTGCAGCAATTGCACCTCAGGTAGGAAACGCTCCCGGTGCTCTTCACCTCCGCTCCGACGTCGAAAGAAAAAGAATGTTTGGTATCAACCTTGAAAACAAGCTTGAACAGGAGGCTTATACGCCCAACGTTTCCCAGGCCATCTATCAAAGAATTTGTGACAAAGCCGAGCGCGCTCTGCGGGCAGGGCATAGCGTCATTTTCGATGCTGCATTCCTATCACCGCAACATCGCTCGCAGGTTGCAAAGACTGCACGTAAAGCAGGTGTGAATTTTATTGGCATCTGGCTTGAAGCCAATAAAAATACTCTTGTGGAGCGCGTGGGCTCTCGTATTGGTGATGCCTCCGATGCCAACGAACAGGTTGTAAGAAAGCAGTTTGAAACCGATATCGGTCTTATGGATTGGCACGTCTTCAACGCCCAAGGGGAACGCGAGAAAGTCTTGCACTCCGTCACAGAGTACCTGTCTCATGGAACAAGAGTTCTCAAACAAGTGTTTTAAGAGCATTTCCAATTAAGTAGGCGGCCCCAGCTGCCCCACAACCAATTGCAAAGGTCTCTAGGCCACACGCCCACCAAGACTTCAATGACCAAAGGCTTCGAGCCGAGCCAATTGCAAAAAAGACAACCCCCGTCGCCGCAATGGATAATTCAAAGGCATGTGACACGCCCATTAGAAATGGGATCAGTGGAACAAGCCCGCACAACACAAAAGCAGAAAATGTACTTGCAGCCGAATACCATGGCGAACGCAACGTGTGACTGACACCGTATTCTTCCGCCATCATCATATTGATCCAACGTTCCTCATTGGATGTAACCGCCCTGACAGCTTCTTCAAGCGTCTCTCCCGACAGACCTTTACTTTGAAGTATCTGGCGGACTTCCTCCCTTTCCCCATCGGGAACCAGGGCAATGTGTCGACGTTCAATCTCCACAAGCCGTTTATAATCCTCAACTTCGCTTTTCGTACCCGTATAGTTACTGGCGGCCATCGACATCCCATCTGCCACCAGGTTGGCCAACCCAAGAATTATGATTGCGCGCTGGCTGAGATCGGCCCCTTCAACACCGGCAACTATGGCAAATGTCGTAATAACCCCGTCAATACCTCCGTAGATAAAGTCACGCACATAACTGGCAGTAGGTTGAACGGCCAACCTCTTTTGGATGGCTTCCGGGGTATGCTCTTGTTGGAGATCGACACGCGTCATTATTGTCGCACCTTAGCAAAGGTCAACTCACTGGAAGCTTTTCAGAATAAGCTAAAAATTGCTTTGATCTAAATCCGTAAATAGCCTTGAATAGGAACCGGGCCATGACCAGATATTTTTTGAAGGGCAGCGATCCCCGACAAAACATTTTATGGTTTATCAGCTCAGAGTCCAAAATAGTTCCGTGCACGCTTTGCGTCCTGTCAGGCACTATTCAACCATGATAGCGCATCGCCCCTAACACCAGGAGGGTCTGATGTATTCACTAGCCCCGTTAAGCCAGCTGAAGCCCGCTGGAGCTCAAACCATTTTTATTGAAAAGCTTCCCGCCAAGTGCTGCACATTGGACAAATGTACCTCAATGCATTGCCCGGTGTTGCGTCAGCTAGGAACCTTGAAAGTTTACAATCATAACGAAACGATCTTTTGGGAGAGCGATAAAGCGGCTTCGTTCTTCCTGATAAAATCCGGTGTGGTGCGTGAATGCCGTATGCTGAGTGACGGGCGCCGCCAGATCTCTCGTTTTATATTTCCAGGGGATTTGTTTGCCCATACCGACAATGGTAATTACAGCAACACCGCCGAGGCCGTCACCCCTGTTTCAGTCCTTGTCATACCTCGCCCCCAACTAGAGCAAAGCCTTGAAAGTACCCCCTGTTTGCGTAGGTTGTTCTTGAAAAACCTCCAGCAGGAGTTGCACCAAACACAAGACCAGGTTCTGGTTCTGGGACGCATGAGCGCAGTGGAGCGCGTTTCCCATTTTCTCACAAGTTTGGCAGATATTACTGGAGCCAATCCGCTCGAACTACCCATGACACGCGTAGACATCGCAGATTATCTCGGTCTAACCCTGGAAACCGTAAGCCGGGTCATCTCTCGATTAAAGCGCGAAGGTAAAATCGAACTGTTGGATACCAATAAGATTCTTCTTTCCGCCCCCCTTAAACTTTCTGCCAACAGTCAGCATGTAGCCGCCTGATCTTGCCCAATTCGTACACCGCCATGGCTAGGCTAGCACGTGGTTATTGGACGAACCCGTGTCAAAAAGCTAACGACATCACAGCCGGAGAAACCACCAACGCTCCGCAGATCTTTGACCCTGCCACTTGTGGTTCTTTACGGACTGGGAGTTACCATCGGCGCTGGGATATATGTCCTCATCGGCGCCACCGCAGCCCAAGCTGGCCACTATGCACCCATGGCGTTTCTTGTCGCCGCTGTGGTTATGCTGCCCTCCGCATGTTCCTTTGCAGAATTTGTAGGCCGTCTGCCCGTAAGTGCCGGTGAAGCCGCCTATGTGCGCCACGGGTTCAACTCAAAATCCTTGGGGTTGGCAGTGGGATTGCTGGTGGTGTCATCGGGTATAGTTTCCGCCTCCGCTATCAGCGTTGGCAGCGTCGGCTACATCCAACACTTTATCGATGCCCCACAACTCCTGTTGATCCCAATGGTGATTCTATTGCTAGGTGCCATTGCTGCTTGGGGAATTTTAGAATCCGTCATGCTCCCTGCAATTCTAACAGTGATCGAAATCTCAGGTTTGCTGATTATTGTTGGAGCAGGTTTCTTTTCTGAGCCAACCCTCGTTTCAAAGCTACCCCAGGTGATCCCGCCCCTTTTTGATACCGCCATTTGGAGCGGTATTCTGGGAGCATCTCTTTTGGCCTTCTTTGCTTTTGTCGGCTTTGAGGATCTCGTCAACGTCGCAGAAGAAACCCAAACGCCGTCAAAAACAATGCCACTTGCAATCTTTATCACGCTGGCGGTAACCGCTTTGCTTTATGCATTGGTCTCCTCGGTCGCGGTCCTCATCGTGCCACTCAATGATCTCTCCCACGCCAAGGCACCACTTAGCTTAGTCTACCAGACAGCCACAGGCTCCAATCCTGAACTCATCACAGCCATTGCCATTCTCGCAACCCTGAACGGAATGGTCATTCAGATGATCATGGCGTCTCGGGTGATCTACGGTCTCTCCAACCAAGGTGTTCTGCCCAAGGTTCTGAGCTCCGTTCATCCCATAACGCGCACACCCCTGCTCGCCACAGCCCTTGTGGTCGCCACAATCCTCACACTGGCCATGAGCTTTCCTATGGAGGGCCTGGCTGAAATGACATCACGCATTGCACTGACAGTCTTCTTGCTCGTCAATATCGCCTTGCTTCGCGTTAAGTGGCGCGGCGATCCTGCGCCAGAAGGTACGTTTATCGTTTGGACCTGGGTGCCGGTCGTCGGAGCGATTTGTTGTCTGTTTCTGTTGTTCGCCGAGCTGTTTTAAAAGCTTCGCTAGACAGCTTGACGGCTCAAAAGCTTCAGCTCTGGTGCGGGCCCTGCATCTGCTTCAATGCAGCTTCGATTTTGCGCCAGTCACGCGCCTTGTCCAGTTCGCCTTTTTCTTCGCAGGCAACGGCTTTTTGTGCGGCTTCGGCAATAGCTTTTGTTCCGTGGGCTTCCATCAGCATACGTGCTGAAGACTGTATCTCTGTTATCAACATGTTCAAAACTCCTCGAACAAGGATTTCAGTTGGAATTTATGGTGAGGCATGATGACCAGCTTCAACCTTGACCGAAATCAACCCAAACTAGGATATCTGGTCATCATACTTCATCTGAAACCGAACAACAAAAAACAGTAAGGGCAATGCGGGAACAACAAAAACGTCGCGAACATATGGTGCGCGAACAAATCGAAGCGCGAGGCGTGCAAGACCCTCTTGTTCTCGAAGCAATGCAATTTGTCCCCCGTGAGAAATTTGTGTCCTCAGACCTGGCGGAGTTTGCCTATCAAGACAGACCGCTTCCCATTCCTTGCAATCAGACAATATCGCAACCCTATATCGTTGCATTCATGATTGAAGCGCTCGCCATAAGCCCAAATGATAAGATTCTCGAAGTGGGCGCAGGTTCAGGTTACGCCTCCGCAATAATGGCCCAGATCGCCCATCAGGTCTTCTCCATTGAGCGCATTGCAGAACTTGCTGAATTCGCCCAGAAAAACCTTGAAGAAGCCGGTTACACAAACGTCCATGTTCGCCATTGCGACGGCAGCAAGGGTTGGAAAGAGGAGGCACCATTCGACGCGATACTCGTCTCGGCAGGAGCCACAAGCATTCCAAAACCACTTCTTGATCAGCTAAAAATCGGTGGCCGTATGGTCATCCCCGTTGGTCCGGACCTAGGAACACAAAAGCTGCTGCGCATCACACGCACGCAAGAAAATGAGTTCGAACAGGAAGAACTCACAGATGTTCGGTTTGTGCCACTCATCGCAACGCTGAGCTGAAAACCCTCAGACGGACATAAGTAGGAACTTGGAATCCCCAGCCAACAAGGGGTCCGATAAATTTTCCCAATATTCAAATGAGAGAATTGATGCAATATTGTTTCTTTGGGTACAATGGTCAGCGGCAATCAATGCCATACTCAAATCGCCCAAAACGCTTCCCAGTATAATTTAAAAATAAAAAAGCAAGAGCAATCAATAAGTTACAGATATATTTGAAGGCTAAAAAAGAGCTATATTCCTCGCCACTCTATGTGACAGAGAGAAAACAACACCTCATAATCAGGAAGTCACCATGAGATCATCCCTTTTCATCTCGTTCCTCGCCACCTTATTCATGGCAAGTTTCGCAATTCCAGCCAGTGCAGCTCCACTTGAAGGGTCCTGGAGAGGAAGTGGTTTTGTAAATCCAAAATCAGGCAACCGTGAAAAAGTACGTTGCAAAATGAGCTACAAGCGCGAAAGCACAAAAGTCTTCCGTGTTACGGCGGTATGTGCTTCGCCCTCCGCCAAAATCCGGCAGACAGGAGAGCTCTTGAAGATAAACCCCAATCTCTACGTCGGCGATTTCTACAATGGTGAATATGATATTTCCGGTCGTGTTCGTGTCATCCTCAACGGACACCACCAAACCGTCTCATTTTCCAGCCCCAACGGAAGTGGCCGCATCACACTGAAAAAACACTAGTGTTCTGGAACAAACGCTGGAATTCCGGGCAAAGCTCGTCAAGCGTTTTATAAGTCACGCCTCATCTTGAACTTCCACCATATCAGGTTGAGAGCTGCTTTCACTGACGCGCAGTTTCTTCCGAAGAACCTCAATCTCGTCCATAAGATCCAAGGCAAGCGCAATGCCGGCAAGATTGACACCAAGGTCTTCTTGCAAACGATGGACTGTTTGCACGCGCATGATGCTGACCCCGGTAAATCGCCACTGGTGCACCGCCGTACCGCGCGGCTCCAATATACCTTCATCAACCAGTTCAACAATCCGGTCCGCATGGACACAACATGTGCGGCACAACTCCGATAGGGATAGCTCCTCGCGCATCTCCACCACTTCACTAAAGTCCTGTTCTACAGATTTGTTTACCATGTCGGTTACACTCCCATCCTTGCTCGGGGATTGAAGTCCATCTTTTTCGCCATTTCCTTATAGAGTGCTTTGGACTCCTCGCTGTCAGCCGGCGGCAAGGCGATTTGAATCACAGCAAAAAGATCGCCGGCCGGTTTTCCTGGAATGCCGCGCCCTTTCAACCGGAGTTTCTGCCCCGCCACCGATCCAGCGGGAATTTTCAAAGATACAGTCCCCGTTGGTGTCGGCACTTTTACCTTTGCACCAAGAGCCGCCTCCCATGGTGCCAAAGGCAGATCCAAATAGACATCGCGCCCATCAACACGATAGATCGGGTCGGGCCGAAAGTGAATTTCGAGAAACAGATCCCCCGACGCTCCCTTGCCCATGCCGGGCGAGCCTTGTCCCGAAAGTCGAATATGCTGACCTTCCTTTACACCCACGGGAATCTTCACGTTTAATGTGTGTTCCTTAAGGCTGACATGACCGTCCGCATCCACTTGCGGCTTTCGCAAGGTGATCGTCCGTGTGGCGCCCTCATAGGCGTCCTTCAGGTCGATAACCACTTTGGCATGGTGATCCTGCCCGCGCGCGTGAAACTCCGACGTTCTACGATACCTTTGCCCTGCCGCTTGCTGACCAAATAGCGTTTCAAAGAAATCGCTGAATGAGGCCGCATCGCCCTGGGTATATCCACCGCCGGAAAACTCGAAACCCTCATCCCAGTCCGGCGGGGGCCTGAATTCTTGGCCAGCTTGATAATTGGAACCGAGCTGATCATAGGCCGCGCGTTTTTCAGGGTCCTGCAGAACTTCATAGGCCTCGCCCAGTTCCTTGAATTTTGCCTCTGCATTAGATTCTTTGTTGATGTCCGGGTGGAGCTTCCTGGCCAATTTGCGGTACGCGCGCTTGATCTCGTCTTGGGTGGCATCCCGCTTGACACCTATCACTTCATAGTAGT
>JAJRZC010000324.1 GCA_024275435.1 Alphaproteobacteria bacterium | reverse complement strand
TCGCTCCGCAATGAATGTCCCCATGGAAGATATGCGCTCCCCTGCATATCCAAAACTCACGCTTCCCATCTTCGAAGATCTCAAGAAAATCTTCAAATTGGATGACGGACGCGTTTTCGTTTACCCATCATCCGGCACCGGAATGTGGGAATCTGCCATAACCAACACTTTGAATACGGGCGACAAGGTTTTAATGAGCCGCTTCGGTCAGTTTTCTTTATTGTGGGTCGATATGGCAGAACGGCTGGGCCTTGATGTCGAGCTTTGCGACGAAGAATGGGGCACAGGTGTTCCTCTTGAAAAGTATGCCGACATACTGGCCAAAGACACAGCCCATGAAATTAAGGCTGTGTTTGCAACCCACAACGAAACCGCTACGGGTGTGACCAGCGACATTGTCGGGGTTCGCAAGGCCCTTGACGATGCCAAACATCCAGCACTGCTGTTCGTAGACGGCGTGTCTTCGGTCGGCTCGCTTGATATGCAGATGAGCAACTGGGGCGTGGATTGTTGTGTCTCTGGTTCCCAAAAAGGCTTCATGCTCCCCACCGGGGTCGGCATCCTTGGCGTAAGCGCTAAGGCGCTCGAAGCTTCAGCAAATGGTAAAATGCCGCGCTGTTACTTCGACTGGAAGGATATGATCGGCCTCAATGATCAAGGCTACTTCCCCTTTACACCACCAACTCAGATCTTCCGTGGTTTGCGCACATCCATGGACATGCTTCTTGAAGAAGGTCTCGACAATGTCTTTGCGCGCCATGCTCGCTTGGCTGAAGGCGTTCGTCGCGCAATCAAAGCCTGGGGCCTTGATCTGGTTGCCAAGGAAGAGAAGTGGCATTCCGACACAGTCAGTGCCATCAGAGTTCCCGAAGGTGTTGATGCCGTTGAGGTCATCAAGACCGCTTACTATCGCTACAACATCTCACTGGGAACAGGTCTCAATCAGCTGGCTGGTAAAGTATTCCGAATTGGTCACCTTGGTGCACTGGACGAAGTGATGCTGGGCGGCGCTTTGTTTGGCGTTGAAATGGCACTCTTGGATTGTGGCGTGAAAATCCAGCCTGGATCCGGCACCGGTGCTGCGGCCGAGTACTACAAGTCGACGGCAACCAAAAAGGTTGGCTAGCTTTAAGGCGGCGCTTGGTGCGCCGCCTTTTTTCTTGTTCTCGAAAAACTGTGGAAGCCGCTGACCTTACGGTTCAGCCGGAGATAATTTGTGCATCCACACTCACTTTGACCCTCTGAATATAGGATAATACAGATGAGCTATACACTTCACCCTCCTCGCAAAACACGCCTTCAGCGCAGTGAGCTGGCTGTTCCAGGTTCCAATCCAACAATGATCGAAAAGGCCGCCGAAAGCGCAGCCGACTATATTTTTCTTGATTGTGAAGATGCTGTCGCTCCACCCGATAAGGAGCAGGCTCGCAAAAACATCATTGAAGCGCTAAACGACATCGATTGGAAGGGCAAAGGCAAGACCATTTGCGTGCGCATCAACGGCCTCGACACACATTACATGTATCGCGACGTCGTGGATATCATGGAGCAGGCCGGCCAGCATCTCGACACCATCCTTGTTCCCAAAGTTGGCGTACCAGCCGACATGTATATGGTTGAAGCTCTGTGCTCGCAGATCGAGCAGGCCAAAGGCTACAAAGAGGAAGTAGGTCTTGAAGCCTTGATTGAAACAGCACTGGGCATGGCCAACGTCGAAGACATCGCCAAGGCCGGTGGACGCTTGGAAGCCATGCATTTCGGCGTTGCTGACTATGCGGCATCCCTGCGCTCACGCACCGTCGTCATCGGAGGTTTGAACCCAGACTATCCTGGTGATCAGTGGCATGCTTCTTTAACACGCATGCTCGTCACCTGCCGCGCCTATGGTATCCGTGCCATTGATGGACCATTCGGTGATTTCTCAGATCCAGATGCTTACATCGCTGCTGCAAAACGTGGAGCTGCGCTTGGCTTTGAAGGCAAATGGGCAATTCATCCTTCCCAAATCGAGTTGGCGAATGATGTTTATTCACCGCCCAAGTCTGAAGTTGAACGCGCCTACAAGATCATTGAAGCCCTGAAGGAAGCCGAAGCTCAAGGCAAGGGTGCTGCTTCTCTGGATGGCAAGATGATCGACGCAGCTTCCGAGCGCATGGCGAACAACGTCATTGCGGTCGACAAGCTGATCCAGAAGAACAACTCATAATCAAATAGGTTTTCTGTTCCCTCTAGCATGAACTTATCCATTGAACAGAAACATTCACACACTGCCCGGGCATCTCAAAAGAACAATTCAATGTCACTGTGCCCGGGCAGAATTCTCCCCACGAGGAAACGTTATCATCAAGGAGGTCCAAAATGGACATTCATGAATATCAAGCCAAAGAACTTCTAGCGAAGTTTGGTGTCCCCATCGCTCGCGGTGGATTGGCTTACAGCCCAGAACAGGCATCTTATCGTGCAAATGAACTCGGCGGTGATGTCTGGGTTGCTAAAGCCCAGATTCACTCCGGTGCGCGCGGCAAAGCCGGCGGAGTCGTTGTCTGTCGCTCAGCAGAAGAGCTTTCGGAGGCAGCAAGTCGCTTGCTAGGAAAGCGGCTCGTCACTACGCAGACCGGTCCCAAGGGTAAGCTTGTCTCGCGACTTTATATCGAAGAAGGAACGGACATTGATAAAGAGCTTTATCTTAGCTTTGTCATGGACCGAGCCTCAGAGAGAATCGTCGTTGTTTCATCTGCTCAAGGCGGTATGGACATCGAAGAAGTCGCTGAAAAAGACCCAGATGCAGTAAAGAACACCGCTGTTGACCCAGCCGTTGGCATGCAGCCGTTCCAGGCACGCGAAGTTGCATTCAGCTTGGGTCTTGATTCAGGACTTATTAGCAAATTCGAACGGGCCATCATGGGTTGCTATCGTGCCTTCCGCGATCTGGATGCGACGATGCTTGAAATCAATCCTCTCGTCATCACCAAGGACCGCAACATCATCGCTCTTGATGCCAAGATGTCCTTTGATGATAACGCGCTTTATCGCCGCCCTCAGATTTCTGAGTTGCGGGACAAGTCCCAAGAAGACCCCCGCGAAACCTACGCATCAGACCGTGGCCTTTCATACGTCGGACTCGATGGCGATATCGGGTGCATCGTAAATGGTGCCGGTCTCGCCATGGCAACGCTGGACATGATCAAGCTGGCCGGTGGCGAGCCAGCCAACTTCCTGGATATCGGAGGCGGTGCGTCTCCCGAGCGCGTTCAAAAGTCGTTCAAAGCTGTTTTGAAAGACAAGAACGTCAAGGCTCTGCTGATCAACGTTTTCGCAGGTATCAACCGTTGCGACTGGGTTGCTCAAGGTGTCGTTGAGGCCGTCAAGGACTTGGACATCAAACATCCGCTGGTTGTTCGCCTTTCAGGAACCAACGTTGAAGAGGGCAATAAGATCATCGCCGAAAGTGGTCTGCCAATTATAACAGCAGATACACTTAAAGACGCGGCCGAAAAAGCTGTTGCTGCAGCGAAACAGGCGTGAGGAGGATAAGAAAATGGCTATCTATATCAATGAAAATACACCCATCCTCATCCAGGGTTTCACGGGCCGAATTGGTACCTTCCACGCTCAGGAAATCATTGACTACGGCTCAAACGTCGTTGGTGGCGTGACACCTGGTAAGGGTGGTACCGAGCACATCGGGCGCCCCGTCTTTAATACCGTAAAAGGTGCCGTGGAAGAAACCGGAGCAGAAGCATCCATTGTCTTCGTGCCGCCGCCCTTCGCTGGCGATGCCATCATGGAAGCAGCCGATGCCGGTATCAAATACTGCGTCTGCATTACCGACGGCATTCCGACACAGGATATGATCCGGGTAAAGCGCTACATGCGTCGCTATAAAAAAGCCAACCGTATGCGGCTCACGGGGCCGAACTGTGCAGGCACCATCAGCCCAGGAAAAGCGATGCTTGGCATCATGCCAGGTCACATCTACGCGGAAGGCCGCATCGGTATCATCGGACGCTCCGGCACGCTCGGTTACGAAGCCGCCGAACAGATGAAACATCTCGGTATTGGTATTTCCACCAGTGTCGGCATCGGTGGCGATCCCATCAACGGTTCGTCATTTCGCGATATTCTCGAAGACTTCGAGAACGATCCTGAAACAGACGCCGTTTTGATGATCGGTGAGATCGGTGGTCCTCAGGAGGTTGAAGCGGGCGAATACGCCAGAGACCATATGACAAAGCCGGTCGCCGCTTATATCGCGGGGCTCTCGGCTCCAAAGGGACGCCGCATGGGGCACGCAGGCGCTATCGTCTCGGGTGTCGGAGAATCGGCAGCTGAAAAGGTCGCTATTTTGGAGAAGTGCGGTGTAACAATCGTTCCAACACCCTCTTCAATGGGTGAGACCATCGCAGCAATGATGAAAAAATAGCATTTCACGGTGTTTTGGCCCTTGGCTTTTTTCCAAGATACAGGGTTGCAATACCGCTATGCTGTTTTTAAGCAGACTTGGGGCTCAAATGACCCACCGGTCAGTTCTTTTGTCCGGTGGGTCTGCTCCCGTGTCAGCCAATGTCATTTCGTCGACCATCTCGGTAGTTATTTGGTCGATAAAGAATGTCACAACCACATTCAAGACGTGACTCCCAAGACGTTCGGGTGAAAACGACGAGATAGACGAAAGAGCTTTGAGAAATGTTCAAAGTTTATGTTCATTAAACCGATGGCTGGCAATCAACACCACTTACCAAAAGCAAGTAACAAGGTTGGTTACGCCAAAAGAAAGAGAAGATCCAGGGCCAGGTTCTGAGGAACTCGAAACCCATAAGGCCTCTGGAGAGCAACAGGGTGCGAGGCAGTTATTCATGCAGGACAATAACAATACGGGCGCCGGAACGGGAAAACTGAACGAAGTCGAACTACGCAACAAGCTGCGCGAGTTAAGAACTTATATTCCCGACAGCCCCTGGTTGAATCCAATAACCTGTGTGGCTTTCGATCTTTCCAGGCGGCTGGAAAGCGGCGAAATAGAATTTAACGATCTGAAAAGTGTTGCCACCCGTTTAATGGATAGCGCTTGCGTAACACGCGCGCGACGTCTTCGTGAACGTGTTGGCTTCGAGAGTAATGAAATCACGCATCGAGAATTTTCCCAGTTTGTAGATGGGTGCGCTCAGCAAGGGCCCAAGTCAGGCGGTGCGGCATCCTCCTCTCCCATGACGCTACAGGAATTCGAAAAACATTGGCAGCGACCACGCGTTGGTGTCGTTTTGACTGCCCATCCCACCTTTGGTTCCTCAAAAGCATTGACCAAACAGATGGTCGACATAGCAGTTGCGCCTAACCCGCCCGAGACTATCGAGCTCAATGTCCCACATCGCCCTGATGAAAACATCACTTTACTGTACGAGCACGAGTGCACACAAGAAGCAATACTCAACATGCGAAACGCTTACGAAGATCTGTTGAACAGCTTCTTCAAGACAGCGGTCGCACGTTACGGCAGTGATGCCTATAAGGTATCACCAAAGCTCGCGACATTCGCTTCATGGGTCGGCTACGATCTTGATGGCCGAACTGACATTACCTGGCTTGATTCTTTCCGTCTCAAGTTGCAGGAAAAAGAAGCTGCCCTGCGAGATATTCGCTTACGCTTCCTAGCCATCAAGGATCAACTTGACCAGAAGAATGAAGCGCAACGCGACACCCGAAATGTTCTGGGAAAGCTGGATCTCGCCATTTCCGCAGTTGCCAACCAGCGCAGCGCAATTGACAAAGTTAAAGCCGATGGACAAGGGCTGGCCGAGGCCGCCAATACCATCACAAGCAGCGACAATCACAACATTACAAGCATTAAACCACTCATTGAATTGTTTAATGGATTGATGAATGTTCTTCAATCGGACGAGCAAATTCGCCAGATCGCGGCTCTACGAGGGCTCGTAGAGGCAACCGGTCTTGGCACTTCGCACATTCATGTTCGCATCAACGCAGCTCAACTGGACAATGCTCTACGCGCTTATGTCCAGGAGCCATGGACGCAAGACCTCACTGAGGAATTTGCGGTTCAGCGCCTTCGCGAGATGATTGAAAATGCCACTCAGGAAACAGTGAACTTTGGCACTTTGGAACTGGAAACCGCAACGGCGATCCGTCAAGTGGCACTCATAGCCCAGATCAAGAAGCATGTTGATTCCGATACACCTCTGCGTTTCCTCATCGCCGAATGCGAATCTCCCTACAGTGTTTTGATCGCAGTATTCTTTGCGAAGCTATTTGGCGTCAGTGATATCATCGACGTCTCCCCACTGTTTGAAACGCCATCAGGCCTTGAGCGTGGTTCGATATTGATCGAGCACCTGCTTGAGGAAAAGGTCTACCGCGACTACGTCAGGGGGCGTGGCCGCATGTGCATGCAAACAGGCTTCTCCGATGCCGGTCGTTTCGTTGGTCAGGTCACCGCAACGCTTGCCATCGAGCGCCTTGAACAGTCTGTCGCGGATCTGGTCAAAAAAGCAGGTCTCGATGATATCGAAGTGCTTATCTTTTCAACCCATGGTGAATCAATGGGTCGAGGTGCCCACCCTGGCAACCTACGCAAACGCCTACGTTATGTCCTTCCACATGAGACACGTCGTCGGTTCGAGAAAAACGAATTGCTCCTGAAGCACGAAACGAGTTTCCAAGGTGGTGACGGTTTCATGTTCTTTGCAAACCGCGAACTCACCACGCGTGCCCTGGCTACAATTATCGAGGATGGTCAGAACATTGAGCATTTTCATGATCCTCTATACGATGATGAGAATGTCGGCCTCGATTTCTATATGCGGCTGCGTGATTATCAGCAGGATCTATTCTCGCACGAGGGCTATCGTGCGCTTCTCGGTGCCTTCGGCCCTAACCTTCTGTTTAAGACCGGCTCACGAGCGGTGAAACGTCAAAGTGAAGCCGAAAGCGCCAGTGATCGCGGAAATCCTGCACGCATGCGCGCCATCCCTAATAACGCAATCCTCCAGCAATTTGGATATATAGCCAATGTCGTGGCTGGCTTGGGTGATGCAACAAAATTTGATCGTGACGCTTTCGTAAATATAGCGAAGAATTCACCACGCTTGCGTATTGTTTTTGAAATGGTCGCCATGGGTAAGCAACTCTCCAGCCTCAATGCCATGGGAGCAAATGCTTACGTTTTCGATGCGGGTTTCTGGGCCTCGCGTGCTTCCTGGGGACGTGAGCCGCATCTGGCAGGCGCTTTCCGCGTACTTTCCAGAACACTACTGTCCGACAACCGCTCCAGTGTAATCAACGGTCTGATACACCATCTACGACTTGATGCCATTGACCTTCACGCGATGCTCGAAGATCAAGGAATAGAAAGTGGCAAGATACCCGATGACACGCGTCTGGAACTTGACCTCCTTCAGGCCATACGCCTCACACTCATCATGCGCATCTTTATATTGGCCGCCCGCTTCCCGCGTTTTGCCTCACAAAATGAAGTCACCTATGATCGCGTGATCGATCTGGCTCTGACACTGGATATCCCAGAGGTTCTCAAAGTGATGAGATTGGCTTTCCCGCAAACCGATGGCGAAAACGAAGGCGGTAAATTCAGCGAACCAGCTACCTATCGTCCTCACGGTGTGGATGACTATGCACGCATCGAGAAGGATTTGCTCGCACCCATGGAAGAATCCTATGAGTTCGTTCGTGAGATAGGCACCGGAATATCGCATCACTTCGGTGCCTTCGGGTAACAAAGAGCAGCAGTCACGATTTTCGAAAAACACGACGAACAATAGAAAAGACGCGCCTCACACGAAGCGCGTCTTTTTTTGAAAGAACCATACAGCAGCAGCAAAAACCTGGACGCCCGGTAAACCTCATTGCAAACGAAAACCTGCGCTCATTGAGAGGGTCCGACAATCCGGTCTCAGGCGCTGCCATTACGTCATCCTTTTCAGGTCCTGCGCGCGAAGCGAGAAAACCTCACCTTCGCTGTTTTCAGAATCAAGCCAGAAGAATGGTAAATCCGGGTAGGCGGCTTCAAGTCTCCCCTCGGTCTCACCAACTTCAACGATCATAACGCCTGAATCATTTAAAAAGCCTGACGCCTGTTCCAAGATCGGCCGCACCAGCGAAAGCCCGTCTGAGCCTCCCGCATGGGCCATCTCTGGCTCGGCAGAAAACTCGGGAGGAAACTTCGATATGGCTTCATCCGTAACATAAGGTGGGTTGGCAATGATAAGATCATACCGCTCGTCTTTAAGTTCAGAAAAAAGATCAGATTGTAAAAGCCGAATATCCCCTTCGAGGCCGTAGTCACGTACATTACGTTGCGCCACTTGCAGCGCATCTTGAGAAAGATCAACCCCATCAACTGTAGCATTCGGGAACGCCATCGCCGCCAGGATCGCCAGACATCCCGAACCGGTGCAAAGGTCGAGAATGCGTTGAACAGCCCCAGGCTCGTCTACCAAAAGAGAAACATCCCGGCACAAGAACTCACCGATATAGGACCTGGGGACAATTACCCGCTCATCTACGAAAAAGCGATACGGACCAATCCAGGCTTCTCCCACAATGTAGGGCGCGGGTCGCCTCGTGGTCACACGTTTTTCTATCACCGACAGGACCCGCGAACGCTCAATCTGAGTGAGACGCGCATCTAACCAGGGTTCTAGCGTATCTATGGGAAGTGACAGTGTCTTGAGAATAAGAAACGCAGCCTCATCAAGTGCGCTGGATGTGCCATGTCCAAAGGCTAGGTTAGCATCATGAAAACGTGAAACCGCAAAGCGCAGCCAATCACGCACCGTGATGAGATCATCGAGCGCCGTATCAGTTTCAAAGCTCATGGCTTGTTCAAACAATCCCTAGTGTCAGGAACCAGACGGTACCAGGTTTTAATGCTTGGCCCACACTTCGACAATCGCATTGCCTTTTCCCGCCGCGGAACGGTCGATGAAACGGGAGCGGTAGCGAGCCACAATTTTATTGATCTCGTTTCCAGTCTGCCTCAGAGCTATCGGTCCAAAAGTGCTTCCAGCATCAACCCGTGAGCGCACTGGAATGATATCTTCCTGACCATTATTATAGACAACCCTGATTTGGTTTAAGGTAATGGCACGCTCGCGAACCGAAACCCTGATTTCACGAAACCCACCGACATTCTTGCCAACCGGGATGGTATGTCGATCAAAGCCGATAAAGCCGGCGGGGCGAGCTCCCAGCAACACCCATCCATCATTGAACTTTCGTCCCTCACCTTCAGGGCCAAGCCATCCTTCGGCATGGAGACCAAACAGTTCAACGCGCGCCTGACCTTCAAAGTCAGGTTTAGAGCGATAACTCAGATGAATTTCCTTGACGAACCGATCGCCTTTCAAGTCCAACCAATCCGTCTGGGCATCGGTCAAGATCTCCGTATTAAGGGAAATCAACTCCGGTTCACCGGTCTCATAAATGACCTTGATATCGTTGATGAAGATATCGCTGTCATGCACCTTCAGACGAATCTTGTTAAATTTCCCAACCTTGCGCCCAACGGGGATCACATCCTTGTCAACGTCGAACCCGATATATTCCGCACCAAACAGCACATCGCCATCCGATGCCGACCCACCACCGCTCAGCCTTGTCGGCAGTGGCGGTTTGCCATCCACCCTCGTTGCTGCTTCTGCAGATTCTACAGATGAGCCTTCCGGCTGCTGAGGACGTTTTGCCCGCCTGCCCTTTCGGCTTTGCAGGCCCCATATTTCAAGCCGTGCCCTGCTGCGCGACCGTGTATTAGGATCAAATTCGATGTTGACCTGTTCTATGAAACGTTCCTCGGATCTCAAGTCCAGTGGCTTGGTGCGCTCACGTCGTTCCAATCGAAAAGCTTTATCCACCTGATGAACGGTGCCGTCCGCATAGAGAAATTGAATTTGAGTAAAGCGAATACCGCCCCTGGCCATCCGCAACCGGAACGCTTTGAAGCTTCCATTCCGTTTACTGAGGTCAATTGAAGCCAGCCCCGATTTCAGGTCCACGTTTTCAGTTGCTAGTTTGGTCCAACGGTCGCCACGGTTGATCTGCGCCTGCACTGAAGAAACGGCCGATCCAAATACAAGAGCCAAACAGAAAGCTACCAAAGTGCGAAACATCACGTGAAACCTCTAAAAATAAAAATCGGGATCTGAGGATCGGTTCTACTTCACTGTCGAAACAAAAAAAAGGCGGGTATGCAATTCGCTTGGCCCATTTGAGCCCCCGGTAGAAGAATATCTCTCCCTTGCCCTGTCTCGAAATAAGCTATGATAGGGACCAAACAGGACGATGAAATATGAATGATTAGCAAGTCATTGGATATGTTGGGATAATTACTCATTGAGTTTTTGGTACATGCCTTCGAACCACAAGACTCATGATGACTTGATCAGGTGACAATGAAATGACCAAATCAACACCAGGGGTTGTGCACAAGCCAGCTTCGCATCACGCAATTGATCGCAGTGGTGCCTTGGCAAGTTTGCGGGCTGTCTTTGGCAACAGACTGGCACAGGGAGAAGCTCTTTGTCGCCAGCATGCAAACACACTCACCTGGCTACCCAACCAACCGCCCGAGGCTGTTGTCTATCCAAAGTCCACGTCCGAAGTCGCCCAAATCGTCCAAATTGCTCGTGACTTTAACTGGCCCATCATTGCTTTTGGTGCCGGAACCTCTTTGGAGGGTCAGCTCAATGCACCCCAAGGCGGTCTTTCCGTTGATTTAAGCGGTATGGACAACATTTTGAACGTCAATACCCAAGACCTCGATTGTACCGTCGAAGCGGGCGTCTCCCGCGGTCAACTCAATAAATACCTGCGCGATACCGGCTTGTTTTTCCCCGTCGATCCAGGAACCGAATTGGCGACCCTTGGCGGCATGGCATCAACGCGAGCCTCTGGCACCACTGCTGTGCGTTACGGCACTATGCGTGAGAATGTCTTACGGATGACAGTGGTCATGGCTGACGGCTCGACCGTAAGAACCAGCAGCCGTGCCAAAAAATCCTCAGCCGGCTATGATTTGACCAAACTGATAGTGGGATCAGAAGGAACCCTTGGCATCATCACCCAGCTCACGCTTAAGCTTCACGGGATTCCAGCTTCCATTGTTGCCGCAGTCGTTGCATTCAGTTCCTTGAAAGGGGCCTGCGACGCCGTCATGGCAGCCATAGCCCAGGGGCTGGGTCTTGCACGCATAGAGCTCTTGGACCCTCTGCAGATAGAAGTTTTAAACCGCCATGCAGGCTTGACCCTGAAGCCCGCGCCGACACTGTTTCTTGAGTTTCATGGGTCAACACAAGCAACCAGTGAGCAGGTGTCTCAGTTTAAGAATATAGCCTTTGATGCCGGTGCTCAGACATTCGAGCATGCCGAAACGCACGAAGAACGCCGTGTATTATGGAAAGCCCGCCACAATGTCTTCTGGGCAGTAAAAGAGGCGTGGCCTGATAAATCCGTACTCGTAACAGATGTCTGCGTTCCCATCTCTAGGCTTGCAGAATGCGTAGCGCGCACAGAGGAGGACTTGAAATCCGTCGGCTTGACGGCACCCATTGTCGGTCATGTGGGAGACGGCAATTTCCACGCCATATGCATCTTCGACCCGAACAACAAAACCGAGGTAACGGCCTTAAAAGGATTCACGCAGCGCCTTGCCGTTCGTGCCATCGAAATGGACGGAACCTGCACCGGAGAACATGGCATTGGCCAAGGGAAGAAGGAATTCATGGCCCGCGAACATGGCGATGGCTTAGCTGTAATGCGGGCCATAAAGCAGGCGCTCGACCCGCAAAATATTCTGAACCCAGGAAAAATTATCCCAGGTTTTTAACAATATCTTAAAGCCCCTTTGGGAAGGGCAAGTGGTTGCGATGTCTCAAAATACAGCGGCTGTTCGGTATTTCCAGAAAATATCGCAAAAATTCATGCATCCATTAACCCTAAAATATGCCAATAAAATCAAATGGTTACAATTACCGCCCCGATCGGGAACTTAAAGTTAAGATACCTCATGCGAAAATCGTTTGCGGTGTACGCCAAGCACTTTGGCGTCACTTGCCAGTCGCAGAGTCATCTCTTCGGCGGGCAGGTATTTTGTAATGCGTAACTGGAAGTGTCCGCAATGGCGGTCAAAATCAGAAGGGAGCGGCCCGATCAGCGCCGCCACCACCGGCTTTCAGCTCCCCTGCACGTTGAGGTGCTCGGGCATAAACTTCGTGCGGCCGATTGGTCGCTAGGCGGACTACGCCTGACGGACTATCCCGAAGATCTCCCGGGCATAGGTTCCGAACTGGAAATCACCCTCACGTTGCCGTTTCAAGGCTTCGATGTTTCCTTCGCTGTGACTGCCGAAGTACGCCGCGTTGATCCTCAAACACGTACGGTCGCTTTCCAGTTCACGAAAATGGGTGATCGCGAAACCGAACTGATACGCCACTTCATTGAAGAGCTCATCACGGGTTCGATGATGGAGGTCGAAGATACCATCCAGCGTATCGACGTCCCGGTAACCCCTGCATCCCTGGAACCCACCATCAAGCCCGTTGTTCCGGAGACAGTCCCTGTACGCCGGATGCCGACGAAAACAATCGTAATGTCCGCTTTTTATATTGTTCTCGGGTTTATTATTTTCGGATATGCGGGCCTGCTGGGCTATACCAATTTCTTCAGAATGGAAATTCCCACGGCTGTCATCAGTGCGCCGGTAGAGGTTATCCAGGCGCAGGTTGATGGTCGGATAGATTGGGCTGGAATAAAGCCGGGCGACAAGGTCAATCGCGGTGAGGTGTTGATCCGGATGATTGACAACGACCTCGAGCGCGATATCGAACTGGCCGATATCGCTGTCAAAGAGCGCAAAGCAAAATTGATATATTTACAGCAACGCCATGCCGATGAACTCGAAAAGTTGCGCAGCTTTGCCTCCCTTGAGATGAAGAACGTCCAGCAAGCCAAACTTGAAATGGAAACGACAGCCTCACAGTTGGAAACGGCCCGCCGACAAGAGCGCCGTCTGAGGCATCTTCATGACCGGGGTTTCACCACAGACGCCAAGCTTGATGCCGCCACTCAATTGGTCACAACTCTTGAAAAGCGTCTCGAGTCCCGGCGCATTGAACTCTCGTCACGTGTCCAGTTGGCGAAAAACGACATCGGTAAGCGTTTTTATACAGGCGACGATCTCATTGGTAAGGCGGAACAGTTCGAGGCGGAAGTTGCCCTAGCTAAAAATGAAATCAAACTGGCCAGGCAGCGCCACCTGATCAACGTTAAGATGCGTCAACGTCTTTCAGTTCGGGCACCATTTGATGGAACAATCCTTGCCTTGCCACGCGTTAGCGATGCCGCAGTCAGGCGCGGTGATGTTGTGGCCATCGTCGAACAAAGGAAGCATCGTGAGGTCTTGGCCTTCCTCAATCAAGATGAGATCTTGAAAGTCGGCCTTGGTGATGAAGCCATCTTGTTCATACCGGCCTTGGGGGAATCGCTTCAAGGCCGTGTGACCAAAATCGATCGCACCAGTGCTTTCCTGCGTGAACAAGATCAGCGCTCAAACCCAGGCTATTCGTGGCGTGGCCCAAGAGACAGAACCGCAAAGGTGACAATCCGATTCGACGACCCGCAGCTCGTATCTGATTATGAGAAGTATCGCTCCGGTTTGCCTGTGGTGGTTGTCTTTGAGCAGCGCTCGACGAACTCGTTGCTCACCTCCATCGCTCAAAAGCTGTCCCTTTCGCTATGAGGAAACTTGCCTTGATAACCCAAGAGCTTCCCATAGTAGACCGGGAAACCCCACTTCCCTATTGGGAGAAATGGGCACCGCACATACACCTTCAAATCATCCTTTACTTTGCCGTTTGCTTTGTCGTGCTATCGACCATCCCCAATAAGATATGGGATCCGCAAGCACGTACCTTTGTTTATGTCATTGGCGTCTTGGGCGTTTGGCGTTACCTGTGGTGGCTCAACCATTGGATTCGAGCTTTAATTTTTGCCAACGTTGCCTACCCAAAGATGCGTGATCGCGCCAGCGCCTTGTGGCGTTCCGGCTGGCGTCCTCGTCACATTCACATCCAAATGACCACTTTCCGCGAGCACCGTGAAATCTCCGAGGCCGTTATCCGTGGCTTGGTGAGAGAGATCCGTGAAGCAGGGGTTCCCGCGACCATTTGGCTGGGCTCAAGCGAATACGAGGACGAGAAAAAAATTGCCGATCATTTGAAGCTCGTCGGAGACGATTGTGACATCACTCTTCAGATTATTCGCCAGAACCAGCCGGGCAAGAGAGTCGCCATTGCTCTCATTTTGCGCGCCATGTCACGCGCCGGACTGGGCAAAAATGATATCGTCATTTTCATGGATGGAGACTTTGTCGTCCACCCTGGTGCCATCAGAAAGTGCTTCCCGCTATTTGCCTTGGACAAGGATTTGCACGCCCTCACAACCGACGAACACGTAATTGTTCACGGTCCGAAATGGATGCAGACCTGGCTCAATATGCGTTTTGCCCAAAGACGCTTGGCAATGCAGTCCCACGCACTCTCTAACCGTGTCTTGACCTTGACCGGACGTTTCTCAGTCTTTCGCGCCACACACATTGTTTCTGAGGATTTCATCAGACTTCAGGAAGCCGATTACTTGAATCATTGGCTTTGGGGTAGCTTCCGGTTCCTCTCAGGCGATGATAAAAGTTCTTGGTACGCTCTTCTGAAGAAGGGCGTGCGCATGACTTACGTGCCGGACGCGTCGGGAACCACCATTGAGGTCGTGGAAGGGTCCGGCTACCAGCGGATGGTCGAAAACCTCCGACGCTGGTCAGGAAACATGATGCGTAACGGTCAGCGTGCTATCGCTCTGGGGCCCCGGCGCATGCCGTTCTTTATCTGGTGGTGCTGCGTTGACCAGCGACTTGCCATGTGGACCATGTTATTCAGCCCGTTCTTGGCTTTAGCAGGAACACTAAAAATTGGAATGCCATTTTTCCTTACTTACGTCATCTATATCGCCATCACCCGAATGCTGCTGTCGATGGTCTTGTTCACCTACGCACCTAGGGTTGATCTAGGTTTCATCTGGACCCTGTATGCAAACCAGCTGTTAAATGCCGTTGTGAAGGTCTACATGATGTGGCGATTGGCCAAACAGAAGTGGACCAACCGTGGCAATCAATCCCAAGGGTTCGCAGGTCCAGGCATCGTCGCCCAGGCCCGCGAGGCCATGGCCATGTACCTCACGGTGCTTTCGTTTTTTGGATTGTTTCTAGCCGTTATGATTTACACAAGGTTACTGGAAATCCCAAGTTGGGACCTAATCTATGTTTTCTTGAACTAGTGACAAGTGCGCGCTCAATTTCTTTGCAGTCATAGGCCCTGTAGGAAATGGTCCAAAGTCCACAATATATCAGCCTCCAGGCAATCAAACCCTTATTAGATAAAATTGTAGCCCAATACTTTAAGGTAAACTCACCTCTATCAGGCAATCTCAACACTCAAACAGGACGGGCTTAGCGCGCCACACCAGCACGCTGGCAGCTCTTCCGGTCGATGTTTGTCGGGAGTTTGGTGAAATTCTATTCCCGCATTTCATGGATCAGACTCGTTGCCAAATCAGCCCAAGTAAGGGGTCAAACAGTACGAGCCATAAGCTCGAGTTGTGAGAGTGGGAAACAAATGAATTTACGCGCAGAGGCACTAGAAAAGCCAGAAGAAGAAACGGATCACACAGCAAGCTTACTTCGGCTTAAAGAACAACAGCAGGAACAACGCGCTGAAACCAAAACCGCAATCAGTGTCGTTGGATTGGGCTACGTGGGCGCTGTATCCATGGCCTGCCTGTCCGACCTTGGGTTTCGCATGGTCGGTGTCGACGTATCCATGGACAAAATCGACGCGATCCGTTCCGGTCGCTCCCCCATCGTTGAAGACCGGCTGGAAGAGCTTCTTGAAAAAGGGGTGGCACAAGGAACGATCGACGCTACCCACAATCTCGTTGCTGCCGTATTAGAAACGGATTTCACATTCCTATCTGTAGGAACCCCAACTTCCGAAGATGGAAGCTGTGATCTGACCTATGTGCGCCAAGCCTCGCGCGCCATGGGCCAAGCCATTGCAATGAAAGACACATATCATGTTGTCGTTCTGCGCTGTTCCGTACCACCAGGCACAACACTTGATGTTGTCGCGGTGGAAATCGAAAAAGCATCGGGTAAAAAGCTGGGCCCTGATTTCGGAGTATGTTTTAACCCCGAGTTCCTAAGAGAAGGCGTCGCCGTAGCGGATTTCTTCGCACCACCAAAGACAGTCGTTGGAGCGAGCGATCAGCGCGCTGCAAAGGCCGTTTCCGATGTTTACAATACCATCGACGAAAACGTCATCTTTACATCCATACAAGCGGCCGAGATGGTCAAGTATGTTGATAATGTCTGGCATGCGACCAAGGTTTCTTTTGGAAACGAAGTGGGCCGTCTATGCAAAGAGCTCAATATCGATAGCCATGATGTCATGGATATCTTTGTGACAGACACCAAGCTGAATTTGTCACCCTATTACCTTAAGCCTGGCTTCGCCTTCGGTGGATCTTGCTTGCCTAAGGAAGTACGAGCCGTTAGTCATCTTGGCCAAGATCTCGGCGTTACACTGCCATTGATCGACTCGCTCATTCCATCAAATCGCAATCACGTTCAAACGGCCGTTGATTTCTTGATACCATACCTCGACGCGCGCATTGGCTTCCTTGGCGTGACATTCAAGCCAGGAACAGACGATCTTCGCGAAAGCCCGACCTTGGATGTCATGGCGGCGGTTCTTGAAAGTGGAGCAGAGATTTCAGCTTATGACCCCAATCTGCGCTTTGGTCCAATGCTGCAAGGGCAGATCGACTATGTCCGTCATGCCGTCCCCCGTCAGGCAGATTTGATGGATAAGCTCGAAGCGATCACCGTGGAAGACGCACAAACCTTGTGCGACAGCGTAGATATCGTGGTTGTAAGTCACGCGACACCAGAATTTCGTGAAGCGGTATCAAAACGCAAATTTGGTGTACAGGTTCTCGATCTCGCGCGGCTCTATAAAGAACTGCCACAGGACGACTTATTCTATAATGGAATTGCCTGGTAAAACTACGAAGTAAAACGACGAAACAAGATCTTCAGGGGCGGTCCATCAAATCCGTCCCTGAACTATTTTTTATTTTTCTTGTTGGTTACAGTTTTCTTGCTGCCTGAAATTTTCACCCCCGAAATAGTAAGGGCGATCATTCCACCACTTCCCCCCCACACATCGAAAGTAGCGTTACGTTTGAAGGGTTTTCAACCAGAACAGACCTCTCATTTTTCTGGCATGGTTGGCAATCAGTAAAGGTTTTCCATCAAAATCGATGAAAATTAGAAATTAATTCGCCACCGCTTTCATACGTATTATTTGAACCTGTTTGTTTTAATTGGCACCATAAAGGAGTGGGTACGTGCGTCTTCAGGTAGGAGAATGATCCTGAAGAACACGTCATCACGAGAAAATGCGCAAATGAGAGTGGGAGCTCTCGCTTGTGCATTGTAGAGTGGAGCAGGTGAGAGATGGCGAGAGAAGATCGAGTTGACGTATTGGTGCCTGAAGGAGCTGCGGGTGTCGTAAAAACCGGAACCAGCAGTAACGAGAAGATTGGCGGCACAAAAGGTGACGATATCCTCTTTGGCGAAGGCGGTAATGACGTGGTTCGTTGTGGAGCTGGTGACGATCGCATCCACGGCGGTGGCGGTGACGACATACTGCGCGGCAACGCGGGCAACGACACCATATTCGGTGCGGCCACTGCCGGTGGTTCCGTTGATATGGACAAATTCCGTATCTTCGAAGACGTAAAGGGCACGGTAACCTTCAACGGCGAATCCGCCGGCTTCAAGAACACGCTGGGAATGTACAAAATCAGCGAGTCCGGTGAGATATACGATGTTCAGATTCTTTTCGCCAATGCTTCACTAAGAGGTTCAGGCGGAAACCTTGTCGCGGGACAAAGCTCCGTTGATGTTGACCTGAAAGCGGGCGACCAGGTCGGGTTCTTCGTTGTACCAAACGCTTATTCACAAAGAGGCATGAGCCAACTCTTGAACGATGAGAACGCTCAGTTCAAGTTTGTCGGCAAAGACGGCGGTCCAGCAAACGTCAACGATGGCACGGAAATCAAACTCGTTCAGGTCAACGAAAAGGGCGTTGAGACCATTGTTAAGTCACAATATGGCGACTCGGTATTTCATTCGTTTGGTGGCGCAGATGGCGGCCTGAACGGTGATAAATTCAACCACGTCACCGGCGACATAGATACAGCCACAGGCAGTATCAAGATTGGGTTTGAAGATCTAAAGGGCGGCGGTGATAAAGACTTTGACGACAGCGTATTCACATTCAATATCGGTCAGACCAACACGGCCCTTCTACCAAAGGAAGACACCGGTATCGAACGCAGTTCGGATGACGATAAAATAGCTGGCGGTAAAGGTGACGACGATCTGTTTGGCATGTCTGGTGACGATGTTGTGCGCGGTGGCTCCGGAGACGATCGCATCTGGGGTAACTCTGGCGACGATAAGCTGTTTGGCGGCAAAGGAGACGATGAAGTTCGCGGTGGCTCCGGTGACGATAAGCTCGCAGGCAACAAAGGTAACGATTATCTCGATGGAAACTCCGGCGATGATTTTCTTTCCGGTGGCGCTGGTGATGACGAGCTATGGGGCAATTCAGGCAACGATACCTTCAAGGATGGTCGAGGAAACGACAAGTCCTTCGGTGGTTCCGGAGATGATGTGTTCTTGGCGGGCGCAGGCAACGATTACTACCAGGGTGGTTCCGGTTTCGATACACTGGATTTCTCCCAGGCAAAGCAGGGCATCACCGCTGATTTATCCAAACATATCATTACCGGCTTCGGTAAAGACGAAGTATGGAGTGTTGAAAAATTAATTGGATCTAACTTCGACGACGTCATCAAGGGTGACAAGCGCGCCAATGAAATTGTGGGTGGAGACGGCGACGACCAGATCCGCGGTCTCGGTGGCGCTGATGTTTTCACAGGTGGTGCTGGAAATGATGTTTACACATGGATGGCAAAAGACGTCGTTGACCAGAAAACTGGTGAGCATCTAGGTGTCGATCGGATCACAGACTTCGAAAAGGGAGATACAATTGACATCCGCAAGATACTGAATGATCAAGACGCAGATGATCTATCAGAACTTGTGAAAGTCACAGACGGTGAAAAAGGTGCAATGGTCTCGGTCAGCATTGAAGGTGAATTTGTTGACGTGGTTATTGTTGAAGGCGTCTCTTCAGACGATCTCCTGTCAGACGGTCTGATCCTGGCTTAATCTATAAAAGAGCTCACAACTCAACAGCGGTCACCAAGATTCTGGTGGCCGTTTTTTTTCAATGACGTGGTTTCTCTTAAACTCCAGGTTTGGGAAATCTGGCGCCTGGAAAATATTAATGAAACGTAAATCAGGTGTTTCAAGTCGATACTTAACCTTGAGTAATTTTGAAATATGTTTGCGCTAGTCTTTTCGTGTTGGTGCATGATCAAGAGGCCGGACTGAAAAACCTCACGCGTACCAGACAAATCTACGGCAAGTGCGCCCTAGGAAATAGTTTTATGAATGTTATCTGCCCCGGTGAAAAATCTAGAGTGATTATCCGGAGCTAGAGTGGAGTTAACCAAGGGTTAACGAAGCGAGTAAAGATTGAGAGCAACGACCGGCCTTGATGGTGAGCAAGTG
>JAJRZC010000021.1 GCA_024275435.1 Alphaproteobacteria bacterium | reverse complement strand
GAGCAACGGAGGTTGAGCGCAGTGGATCAGCAGAAGGATTGCAAAAGGCTGCTCGCCGCTTGAGAGATTCCGGTGCATCCCAAAGAATTCTTCAGGTTCCGCAACAAGATATGCAGGCTGCGGCAGAAGCAATGCAAAAAGTCGGAGTGGGTGGGACGATAAAAAACTTGGCAGGAACTAAACGGCGTGCGGTTAAGTCCTGATCTCTCCGGCTGGATTAAGTCGATATATCGCCCACCAACCCATCGCGCGGGTTTGGGTTCGAGGTTTCTTCTCTCACCCGTGCCATTATATTTCAAAGGCTTAGCTGACTTCTTCTCTAAACACCCTAAAATCCCATAGCTAACACTAGAACGCAAAACAAAGCTTGTTATTGGGGGTGGCCTTATTGTGAGGCAGTTATCGTGCTACGTCATGTGCTCAAGGATCCTCGCAGTAACTGCGGTCGGGTCACTCATGAGCAAAAGCATTTGATCATTCCATAAATTGTTGCCAACGACACGGTGCTTTGTGCCTCGTGCAAAATCGCACGCGTCCAAGTGCTGATTTCCGTGGCTAAATCGAATGACTAAATTTTTCAAGGAACAACCTATGACAGCCGGCATTGAGATGCGATCAACGAGCGCAAAGAGCGATGGAGTTTTTACTACGAGGTTATTCAGAGCTGGTGAAACGGTATTGGTGGGGGTCATTGAAAAGAGGCTTTCAAAAAATCACTCGCATGCATCCCAGGTTGGTGAGAATGAATATGTTTTGCATACCGGCCTCACTAGTAAGTTCAATCATTCCTGCAACCCCAATTGCGGAATCAGGCTAAACGCCACTGGTGCCCATGACTTTATTGCGATAAGGGACATCAGAATGGGCGATGAGGCCACGTTCGACTACGCGATGCGGAACTACAGTGTCGATTACTTTCCACCAGCTTGTAAGTGTGGTGCAAAAGGGTGCCGCGGCCATATCACAGGATGGAAGGATCTTCCCGAAAACCGCAAGGTCGATTACGCCGGCTATGTGGCGCCTTATCTGCTTGAAATGGATGTGAAATTGCAGCGCCGCTCAAGAAACAAAGATGGCCAAGAAATATCCTCAATGACCGTCTGCTGATGCTTTCCGGGCAAAGTGGGGTACCGGCGGGGAACAATTCCATACATTCATGTGCCAAGGGACTTTAGACAGTCAACGCGTAATCGCTCAGGCGATTACGCGTGGCCAAGCATGGTTGCGGAAAGTCTGGGAGGATCTGGTTAAGGGTGTGCCTCACAGTTTCACAGCGTCACAGTTTAGCGGGATTTGTTGTCAGGTTTGGCTTGGGTCAAGGAACGGCCTGCTTTTGTCTTCTATTGTAGCTGTGAAATGCCATCGGATTGTTGACTGGTGGTTCTAACAACTAGTTGCTGCGTAAGAAGCTTTCAGATGCCCCGGTCATAGCCCTTGCCAACGAGCAATAAACAGCCAACAAGAATTGAACCTGGAAACAAGATCATTTTTATGGTCATGGTAATTCCGTTTCTTGTGATGCTTGTTGCATCGTGTTCGACGTTTGATAACATCAATGATCTGCGGAAACTTCGATACCAGGGCGGATCACAAAAAGGCGCCGAGGTTTGCGCTTCGTGCCATGAACAGGTCTACAATCAATGGTCGAAACGTTCACGTCACTCCTTGGCAACCAAGTCTAAGCCTTTTCGTCATGCGGTTAAGACCTATTCTAATCATTTTATCATTGGCCAGTTCATGGACGAGACCATGTGCTACTCGTGTCATGGCCGCAAAGAGGTCAACGAGGGTGTCAATTGCGAAACCTGTCATGGAACCGTTCTTCCCGGTGTTCCCATCGAGAAAACACATTCAGACAAGTTTACGCCGCGATTGAAAGAAATGCGCAAACCTGATTTTTGCGCGCGGTGCCATCAGTCTAAGACACCGATTTCGGGAGATGCCCTTTCCTCCACCTTTACGGACTGGCAAGCAAGCAAGGCGGCGGCAAGTGGCAAGACATGCCAGAGCTGCCACATGAAAAAACGCAACGGCGACGAGCGCGCCTATCATGGCTTTGACACGTTCATTCGCGACGAATCCATCTACCAAGGCGACATAACCATCAGCCGGATAAGGACCAGCCGGCGCGAACTGCGTCTGACAATCGAGAATCGTATTGGCGGGCATTCCATTCCCGCTGGAGGTCCCACTCGAATTCTTGCACTTGAGCTTTCCTTTCGCGACCGAGAAGGGGGTGAGCTATTTACAAGACGGATTACCTTTGCCAAGCGTTTCTCGCTGTTGCCTATAGTCGGCACCGTTCCTTTTATGCTGAGCGAGAACACCCAATTGCGCAGCAACGAAAAGCGCGTTTTGCGAGTAGCGTTACCAGAAGATATTTTATTACAGCCAAAGCGCGTCGTGATTGTTTTGAGAATGTATGAGGTTTCTGAAGAGTACGAGGGGAATGTCGATAAGGCCCATTGGGTATCGAAACCGATCTTGAAAAGAGAGGTGGGGCTTTAGAGCATTAGCCGCGTTCTGCGTTCATACGCCGTGACGATCCAGAACAGCATTGATGTCGGCGACGCTGACCATTTCCATCATCTCGTCCATCGACAAAGAGATCCCGAATTCGCTCTCCAGAGCGGCAACAAGAGCGACGTGCTGCAACGAGTCCCATTTCTCCACATCGACTTGCGTTGTTTCGGGGCGCACGTCGTCATATTGGAAAATATCGGCAAATATTTCTCTGAGTTCCGAGCGTACAAATGTGTCCGCAGACGTTGCGGGCTTGTGCGCTGTTGCTGTCGCCTCGGACATATCTTTTCCTTAGATCATGTTGTGAATATCCAGAAAGGATATCCATTTTCAGACTTTTTTTCGACGCTCAAGAAACAACAGTGCGTAAAATGAAACGACGCGGTCATTGTCCTGATTTCGGCCATCGATGCCGACGAAGAGTAACCCCCAGCCGGGTTTTGATGTCACTTCGACTTTTCGCTCCGCCCAGCATGAGAAAGTCACCACGTCGTCTTCATATACTGGCCGATGCCAAAACAGATGCTTTATTCCCGGCGAGGGGCCAAGCTCTGGAACCGGTGCGCCTGCTGCCCGCAATTTGAAGGCTTCGCGTCTATAATATCTGACTAACAGGCGCATCCATATTGCTGTCATGTGCCAACCGCTTGCGCTTGCACGATCACCTATGGCATCTGGATGAACGGGTTGGCTACCATAGAGCTTGTTGAAGGTCACAATCCTTTGGGCAGAAAGTGTGTAGCTGCCAAGCAGGATCTGATCGCCGCGCTGGACATCTTCAAAGAATTTTATTCCAACATCGCCTTGTTGCAGGGTGACTTTCGAAATATGAGCGTGATTTCGGGAAACGGAACTTTTCTCGCCAGAATTATTGCGTCGCTTTATTTTTAGTGTAAGCCACCATGACATGACTGTGTGAGCCTGATTGCAGCGGGCCTCGCAGTGGAATGTACAAAGGCCATATCCCGGTTGCTCGCTTACAGGTATGGCACTCAAACAGGTGATACGGCAGCTCAACTGATCGCCTGGCCTCACCGGAATTCGCCACTGGATTTCATCAATGGCATTGATCCCAGTGGATCTACATCGTGACAGAAGACCGTCATCAAGCATACGCATAAAAACGGTACAGATATGCCACCCAGAGGCGCAAAGCCCCTTGAGCATTGTCAGTTTTGCGGCCTGCTCATCAATATGGAACGGTTGGGGGTCGTAATGACTGGCAAAATCGATGATATCCTTTCGGCTGATTTCGCACTGTCCGAATGTTTGAACCTGACCGGGGGAAAAATCCTCAAAGAATAACGGCCTATTTTCTAGAGTATCCTCCTGCGGTTTGGTTAGCGCCATCATGCTGGTTCTCCCGATAGGACGAGGCTGGCATTTTGTCCTCCGAATCCAAAGGAGTTCGACAGCACCGTTTGGACCTTGGCCTGCCGGCTCTTATTAGGAACGACATCAAGCGGTATATCCGGGTCGGGAATGTCATAGTTCATTGTCGGTGGCAAAGTACCGTTAAGAATGGTCATCAAGGAGAAAGCAGCCTCGATCGCGCCTGCCGCCGTCAGGGTGTGTCCGATCATTGATTTGTTGGAACTGACAGGAGTTGTTTCGATTTTTTCACCGAGTACAGTCTTCAATGACAGGTATTCCATCTTGTCGTTTTCCTGGGTACCGGTGCCGTGGGCGTTGACGTAGTCGATTTCCTCCGGCTCGACGCCAGCGTCCACCAGCGCCGCTGCAATGGTATTGATGATGGGCAAACCTTGAGGATGAGTTCTGGTGCGGTGAAACTCGTCGGCACGCTCTCCACAGCCTCTCACAACACCCAGAATCTCAGCTCCGCGCGCCTTTGCGCCCTGGTAGGATTCCAGCACAAAGGCACCGGCCCCTTCGGCCATGACAAAGCCGGCCCGGTCTTTGGCAAAGGGTCGTGACGCCTTTTGCGGTGGTTCGTTGTAAGTTGAAAGCGCAGACAGCAGGGAAAACCGGATGAGTGCCTCGGCGTGCACCGAGCCGTCGGTTGCAACGCACAGTGCGGCGTCTGTGTCGCCCCGGCGGATGGCTTCGACACCCAGCATAATTGCGGTGGATCCGGAAGCGCAGGCAGTTGAAAGAGAAATGGGCAAGCCACGTGTGCCAAATTCTTCTGCAAGCTGTTCAGAAACACTGGCAAACTGAAAGTGGGGGTGTAGATTCTTGAAATGCCCGGTTCTGGCTGCTGTCAATAAGTGTTTGTATCCCGTCTCAGGTGCATCACCATTAACGTGTGCATAAAGAGCCTTTCGCTGCGGCCACTCAAGTTCAGTGGGGGGAGTGGCAAGAAACAGTGGGCCGGGAAAATTCCCCTTTTCCCCGATACGGGCCTCCTCCAGGGCTTCGCGGATGGCTTTTGAGGCCATAGCCGCCGAAAGCACAGGAGCGCTGTAGGATTCAATGTCCATGAAGTCGACCGTTCCGGCGACTGAGGTTTTTAGCCCATCAGTTGGAAAACGGGTAATGGTGTGCAAGCCTGACTCCCCTCGTGTGAGTGCCTGCCAGTTTTTCTGTTTTCCGCGCCCGAGTGATGTCAGAACGCCAAAGCCGGTTATGACTGCGACCGGGCGGCCGTTGTGATCTTGTATCTGCTTGCTCATAGGTTTCCTGTTTATTGAGAAGCGGCTGTTTCAACGAGAGCTGCACCCTCTCCTCGCCAGTGGCCCCATGCCGTCACGAGAATGTTCGACGGTGGTGCATCAAGTGGCTGCTCGCGCCCAGACTTGTCGAACGGCGGGTAAAACCCTTTGTTTGAGATGGCGAGGGCCGCGAGGGCAACTCCTGCTGGAAAGTGTGCTTCGAGCGCGTGCCCAAGCATTGTTCCATAGGCCCGGATTGCGGGAGTGATGCCATGCTTTTTCAACTGAAGAAGCCACGCCAGCTCATGGGCGCGCGCTGGTTCCACCCCACTTGCGCCGCTCAATATGCCAAGCGGTTCCTGGCGAAGCTCTGAAACCAACTTGTCCAAGGCCTGGCTGACATCTCTATGCGCCCCCCGTTCAGTGCACAGGTGGCTGGAACGCGCTGAAGCGATACCTGTAATCTTGGCGTATGGTTTTCGCTTGCGCGCTTTTGCGTGGGTATCAGATTCTAAAACCAGAAAGGCACCCAGACTGCCCATCACGAAGCCGCTGCTGCCACTTTCCCCGCCATCTGCACCATTGCCCGCGCGTTCCCAAACGGATTTATTCGGCCCATGCCAGAGAGCCTTGCAAAGTTCAAAGGCCAAGGTGAGATCGGCGCGCTGGGCGTTGAATGCTCCGCCAACAAGAAAAAGATCGCCCTGTGAGCTACTTATTCTTGCTACCGCATCTTCAATGGCGCTAAGTCCCGCCATTTCTTCGCCCTTGTAGGTGCGCGAGGATCCTGTGACGCCATGAACGATCGAGATGTTACCGGCGAGAAGATTGGAAAGCTCGGCAAGATAAAGGGTGGGTCGCAGACTTGTCTGCAGTGTTTTGTTCAACACATCACCAAAAGCCTCATCATCTCTGTGTCCATTGGTTAGTGTGCTAAGAACGGTTTTGTCGGCGGTTTCGTCACGTTCACCGTTGCCCGCGGCGACGATCAGGCCGGTTCGGTCAAGCAGTTCCTGATTGTGTGAAAGCCCGGCATCGTCAAGCGCCAGTCCGGCAGCATAGACACCGATGCGTTGCCACGGCCCCATCTGACGCAGGTCTCCTTTTCGTTTGATTTGTTTTGAAAAATCGAGCTCACATAAAGGATGTGTCCCATAAGGGGCCAAACTCGTCTCATCAACAAGCGGCTTGGTGGTACCATCTGAAAGTCGTGCCCAATGTATGCTAGAGCCCTCGCCGAGAGAGCTGATCAGACCCAGGCCAGTAATCCAGACTTCGGGATTATCCGACTCAGGGTTATTTATGCGGTTTTGGGTCATGAATCCTCATGGTCTGCGCAAACTTACAGAGCGGAGGATGCTCCTGCTATCCGTGAAGAAAACTGATCCAGATCACGTTGTTGAAGATTTGGATCGGTTGGGCAATCAAGTGTTGCAATTCTTTTATCCCATGGCTCTTGCAAGAGCCGACAGATCAGGCACTGAAAATTCACGCCGTCCATTCAGACAGATTATTTCTTTGTTGTTGAGCGCCCGGATTTGGCGAATAACCGTCTCGTAGGTGAGGCCAAGAAAATCTGCCATTTCTTCACGCTTGAGATGCAATTCGAAGCAGGTATCGTGCCCATTTTTCACAGGCTCGGGGCCGCTTTTTAGTTTTGAATGCGTGACAAGCATATAGAGCAGACTGGCGACGCGTTCTTCGGCTGTTTTGCGACCTAAGAGGACCATCCAGTCATGCGCGGTGTCGAGCTTTTTGAGACTTTGTTCCAGCATATGCTGGTTCATATTCGGTCTATCTTTTAGCATGGACTCAAATTCGACATGGCGAAAACAGCACAGTTCAACGTCTGTTACCGCCTCGACGAAGTAGGGCACTTTCCTCGAATAGACACGGCCGAGAAAATCCGGTGGAAATAACAGACCGACAATCTGTTGACGTCCGTCGAGAAGAACTTTGGAGAGCTTGACGACGCCCGACTTCATGGCTGAAAGAACTTCAGGATTATCGTCGCATGCCAAAATCATCTCGCCGGCCTTGTATTGGCGATGGTGAGCGATTTGACTCAGACCTGTCACTTCTTGACTGGTCATAACGCTGCAAATGCCACTATGGCGAATGGCACACGAGCTGCACCTTTCAGGAACCGGATGAGTATCTGTTAGCAATGTTTTACCATTGGCATGCATGAGTAACACGTTAATTGACTTCCCAATTGAATGCGGGTGGTCAAACTTACCATGTTCACGGTGTATCGATACTTACCTGTAGTCAACTACAAGCGCGAGGAAGTGACGCGTGTAACCCTATTACGAAACAAGCCCGCATGCTCAAAAACTCAGGATGATCTTGCCAAATACATCACGGCTTTCAAGGCGTTTAAGGCCGGTTTCAATGTCATTAAGCATAAGTGTGCTGTCGAGGACAGGTTTTACTTCGCCTTTTGCCATCTTGTCCAAGACGGAGGCCATATTCGCTCTTGTACAACCGAAGCTGCCAAGAATGCGCAACTGCTGCTGAAACAATGTGAATAGATTCATTTTAGTCTGTATGCCGCTGGTGGACCCGCAGGTGACGAGCCGTCCGCCGCGTTTGAGTGAAAATATGGATCCTGGCCAGGTGTCGGGGCCAACATGCTCGAACACCACATCTACACCTCGCTTACCCGTCAGCCGGCGCACTTGGCTTTCGAAGGCCTGTGTTTGATAATTTATGATGTGATCGGCTCCAAGTGCGCGTGCTTTCTCACCTTTTTCATCGCTGCCCACGGTTGTTATCACAGTGGCACCTTTGGCTTTTGCCAGTTGAATTGCGGCAGAGCCAATGCCAGAACCGCCGGCATGAACAAGAACCCACTCACCAGAGACGAGCTTGGCGTTATCAAAAAGCATGTGTTCTGGTGTGCCGAATGTAATCGAAGCGAGTGAAGCACTGTTAACGTCAACACCAACAGGTGCGGGAACCGCTAGCCTGGCTGGAATATTCATGAGTTCGCGGCAAAAGCCGTCGATATGAAAGCCATAGATATTTCCCACTGAACCGCCGGCCTCACAAAAATTATCGCGCCCGTCCTGGCAGGCCTGACAGGTGCCGCAGGTAAGCGCGCCATAAAGTGCAACGGTCTGGCCAGTTTCAAATCCCGTTACATCCTCCCCGACGGCAAAGACTTCACCAGCGGCTTCCGCACCGGCAATGATAGGTAATTCCCGCTTGGCAAATGCCATGCCACGCCACCCCCAGACATCAATATGATTGAGCGCCACCGCCTTGATGCGAACCTGTATCTCTCCTGGCTTAGGTGCGCTTGGTGGATCGATATGGCAAACCTCGAGGTCTCGTTCGCCCTTGATGATCAGTGCTTTCATGACCCCATTCCTCTTTGTAAACGAGATTTGTTGTTGAACTAGCTCTTGATGCCGATAGATGCAGAGAGGCCGCCGTCTATGGGCAGCTCAATGCCCGTTATGCTTGCGGCATCCGGTGTGAGCAGGTAGCTGACCAGTGATCCGATTTCATCTGCTTTGATATATCTGCCGATAGGTATTTTCTTTTCCACAGCTGATCGATGAGCCGCGTAGGCCTCAAGCATTTGCGTGTCCACATAACCTGGCGCTATGATATTTGCAGTGATGCCTTTTCGTGCGACCTCGACGGAGAGCGTTTTCATATAGCTCGCTAGTGCTCCCTTGGTTGCTGCATATGTTGCGTTTCCTTGTGCACCCTGTCTTGCTGTTATTGATCCGATGGCGATAACACGACCGGATTTCGCTCGCATCATCGGCCGTACTGCGGCCTTGACGAGTTGGGTCATGGACCAGAAGTTAACCTGCATAAGCTCTTCTCCGCGGGACTGGTCCAGCAAAGGCGCCAGCGCGTCATAGGACGCACCGGCGTTGTGTATGAAGCCGTAAAGCTGTGGCCAATTCAGCAAGCGTTCTGCAAGTGATTGAACGTCCTCTTTCTTTGCGAGGTCGCTCTGGAGTGCGGTGAAGTTTTGAGCTGGGCATGTCTCAAGCAATGTGCTTACCAAACTTTCAGCCTTTGCCTGGTCACTGCGATAACTGAAGGTCACATCATAACCAGCCTTAGCCAATGCGCGGACGATGCTTTCACCGATCCCACGGCCACCACCGGTTACGAACACCAGTTTTCCACTTGCAAACCCGGACAATTACACCTCCTACTACCTTTGGCCTGCTTATTTTGGCGCACTGGAAAAAACGGCACAGACATTCTGTCCTCCAAAGCCGAAGGAATTCGATAGAACGGTGTTAACAGTTGCCTGCCGGCATTTATTGGCGACCACATCGAGAGGAATATCAGGGTCGGGGAGATCGCAATTCATCGTCGGCGGCAGGGTGCCGGTCTGAATGGTCATGAGCGAGAACACCGCCTCCACCGCACCTGCTGCAATTAACGTGTGTCCGACCATGGACTTGTTGGAGCTGACAGGAATGGCGTGGATTGCTTCGCCGAACACTGATCGTAGGGACTGGTATTCCATTTTGTCGTTTTCAGGAGTTCCCGTGCCATGTGCGTTGACGTAGTCAATCTCATCGGGATCCGCACATGCATCACTCAGAGCGTTTTTTATCGCACCGATAATTGCCGAACCGTCGGGCCTTGAGCGCGTCCGGTGAAAGTTGTCGGCGCGTTCGCCACAACCGCGTACGATTCCCAGGATGTTTGCACCGCGCGACTTGGCGGTATCAATGTTTTCTAAAACCAGTGCGGCTGCCCCTTCGGCGATGACAAATCCGTTGCGGGTTTTGTCAAAGGGGCGCATTGCCTTTTGCGGCGGGTCGCAATGGGTAGAGAGT